>DATMPR010000288.1:0-5796 GCA_035567575.1 Bacteroidia bacterium | reverse complement strand
TTTGAGGTTTTTCATTTTATAGAAGTATTAATTTATAAGCTATTCGGCCACCTGAGTCCTTTTAAAAAGGATATTAATAATTGCCCGGAAATCTTTTCCACTATAACCACAAATAGTTATTTAAATATACAAAACTTTCCAAATTCATAACAGCGCCAATTTCAAAATTAATTATTTACGTTTGGTTATCACTTTTCAGGTTACCGGAGGCTTTTTGTCCTTTCCGGTTAAAATCCGATCAAGATACTTGTCAGTTGGTAACAATGAAGTCTGTATTCGTTTAGCATACCTTATGCTGTCGAGTATGCCTTTGTTTTTTTCTTCAATTTCAGCGTTCTTTTCTGCTAATAGTTTATTTGATTTTTGTTTTTGGCGATAACTGCGAAAAACCAATAGAGCCAACAGAAATACCATTGCAAAACCACCAACGAAACAATTTCTTAAGATCCGTTGTCTTTGTAATTCATCCCGGGCCGCAAGGTCTTTTTTTTCCTGTTCCGCTTTTGTATGCGCTTCTTTTTTATCGAAATCAAAGTTCATTTCCTTTTGTATGAGTTGCTTTTTGTTCTCTTCACTAAAAATAGTATCCCGCAAAGCCATGTATCTTTTAAAATAATATAAGGCACGTAAACGCATTTGTTCCCTATTTAGGATTTTTCCGCCAATACTATCCGGTAGAGGTTCACTGGATTTTTCATAAAGAAGGCTTAACATTTGATAATTTTGTTCAGCATTATTCTTTGCACCAATACTATCGGAAAGTGCAAGGGCACTATAGAGATAAAGGCTTGCCTCAGTATATTTTTTTAGAGGGATGAAAGTGGAGCCAATATTACCGAGGGTAATTGCAATTTCATTTTTATTTCCTAATTCTCTTTTAAATTTTAAAGATTTGAAAGAATAGTTAAGGGCTTTATCATAATTACCCTGGACTTTATAGATAACTCCTAGATTAGCCAGGTTAGCGGCAATTCCATTTTTATTTCCAAGTTCTTCCGACATTTTCAATGCTTTTAAATAATATTTTAAGGCTTTAGGATAATCGACCAGGCTATAATATATATTCCCAATATTGGCAAGGTCAATTGCAATACCATTTTTATTTCCAAGTTCTACCGCCAACTTTAATGCTCTCTGATAGTATTCCAATGCCTTTGGATAATCAGCTTCACTAAAATAAACGTTTCCAATGTTGGCAAGAGTTTTTGAAATTTCATTTTTATTTCCCAATTCCTCTTTTAATTTTAAAGCTTTTAAGAAATAGTCAAGCGCCTTTGGGTAACCGGACTTTAGATAATAATAAACACCAAGTTGTCCAATAGAAATAGCTTTTGCTTTTTTCCACCGGAGTTTTTCTGCAAGTGATAATGCCAAATTGCTGAGTGCAATAGATGTGTCAGGATTACTATACATCATTTGCCATCCAAGAGCGTTTAAGTGTTTTACTTTATTTGTATCCTCGTTATCTTTTTTAAGTTGGCTTAAGAGGGAATCAATAATTTTATTTTGTGCAAAAACGGAATACTGAAACGTATTCAGCATGACAAAACCTAGTAAAACATATTTTCTAAATCCAGCCATTTAATTTTCCTACGATTTTACCTAAATTTAAATAAACTTTGCCATATTTAATGAGAAATTTATATGATAAATTGTGACTTTAGATATTATTCTAAAAACTAAAGTATACGTCCATCCTTTTTTGCCCTTCTTGTATCAAGGGTTAAATTCATTGTAATCATAAGTTACAGATTTGTAGCTTTCATATGAAAATTTGCAGCTTTGAGTGTATTTTCTTAT
This sequence comes from Bacteroidia bacterium, assembly GCA_035567575.1. Classification (GTDB taxonomy): domain Bacteria; phylum Bacteroidota; class Bacteroidia; order B-17B0; family Aurantibacillaceae; genus JAHEYG01. The sequence goes on along the minus strand of DATMPR010000288.1, from coordinate 3,996 downwards.
GCGGATTAAAAAAAGTACGTACCATCCAGTACCACCCCGGCTCCAAAAAACAACCGCTAATAAAGCGAAAACCCGTTTTCACCCAATAAAAATTGTACAGCCTGTAAATTGTACTAATTTCATTTAAAAAATTAATACGATGAAAAAACTTTATATTCTATTGGTAGTTTTCGCCATGAGCTCAACGCAATTACTATCACAAAACTGCAATTTTATTTGTAATGGCGATTTTGAAACTCCTCCAATTGGAGTTACGACCGTAGGCTTATACACTTCTCTTAGCTGCTGGAACACAACTGCCTCTGATGGAAAGATGGAGTTGTGGTCGAACGGTTTTAACGGCGTGATATCTTATTCCAACAACCAGCATGTTGAATTAAACGCAACGCAGGCCGCCACTATGTACCAGGATTTTTTTGTAGCAACTCCCGGTATTAATTTAACCATTAGGTTTGCGCACCGCGCTCGTACAAACCCTGGCATGACGGACACCATGAGAGTTTCAATTGGTCCGGTTGGCGGCCCTTATGTTATTTTAGGTAATTATGGTGACGGTCCTGCAACATGGGGCTATTATTCTACTAATTATATTGTTTCTTCCTCAGGATATTACAGGATACTGTTTACTCCGACCTATTACAGTTTTGGCAACCCTGCCGTTGGAAATTTTTTAGATGCAGTTTCTGTTTGTTTGGAACTATCCACAGGTATTACTGAAATTGCAGATGCTAATGTTGCTTCTGTTTATCCGAATCCTTCCAATGCCGACGTTACATTTAAATTCGAGAATTTCACAATGGATAAATTCACATTAAAATTATTCGATCAACAAGGCAGATCTGTAAAAACCATAACTGAAATTATTTCTAATGAAATAAAATTAGAAAGTGGTGATCTTAATAAGGGTTTATATCTTTTCACTTTGGCCTCCGATAAAAAAATGTTTACCGGTAAGTTGAGTTTAGTTGATTAAGTTTCTCAGGGATTGCTACCAGGAGTGGATTCTTCTACTCTTAATCCTTCAAACAATTTTTATCTTTTCTTCCGAAGAAAATACTCTCAGGTTTCTTTTGATCTCTTTGACCATAGAGTGCAACATTACTGCAACATTTTATGAGCCGGAATTCTTAAATCCTTACCCCAATTAGGCAAATATCATCTACTTGCTCTAAATCGCCTTTCCAATTATTTAAAGATGTTTTTAGTATTTCTTTTTGCTCTTGCATTGGCAAGAGAGCGATACTAATCAACAATTCTTTCAATTGTTTATACATAAACTTTTTGCCTTTTTCTCCACCAAACTGATCAGGGAAACCATCGGTTAATGTATAAACTACATCACCCGTTTGCAATTCAACTTCTTGCTGAGTAAACGAAACATTATCCTTATCGTGTTTGCCCACAGGCATTTTGTCGGCTTTAATGTCTATTAATTTAGTTCCTCTTATAATCCAAACCGGATTATTTGCAGCTGCAATACTAAGTTTTTTGTTTTTAAAATCATATACAGTTAAACTTGCATCCATTCCGTCTTTACCTCCTTCTGCACTCCCGTCTTTTTTTAAACGCATGATGATCGTTTTACGTGTTTCATTTAATATTTCAGAAGGTTGATTTGTATTTTCAATCGCTTTTTCCAAACTCGTTATATTTAGTAAACTCATAATTGCACCGGGCACACCATGTCCTGTGCTATCTGCTGTTGCCAAAGCAAAATTTCCGTTACTTAATTTAGATGCCCAATAAAAATCACCGCTGACGACATCCTTCGCTTTAAAAAACACAAAATAATCATGTAAATTCTCATCCAATATCTCCTTTGTGGCTATAAAACTTCGTTGAATCCGCTCGGCGTAATGGATACTATCTAAAATGCTTTTATTTTTGTCTTCAATAACTTTTTTTTGCGAAGTAAGTAATTCATTAGATTTGCGTTTTATTCTAAACCTATTATAAAGCACAATAGAGAGCAATGCCGCAAGAATAAAAGCGGTTATTGTGAAATAAATTGTGATTCTATTTTTTTTTAAGTCCAAATTTTTTATCACATCCAGCTGTCTTAGCATTTGCATTTCTTTTTCGTTTTTTTCAGATTCATGCTTAGCTTGCATTTCATATATTTCCTTTATAGTTTTTTGATTTTTAACAGAATCATTAATTGACTCTGAAAGTTTGTAATACTTCATCGCCTTTTCAAAATCACGTTGTTTTTCATATAAATTTGACATGGAGGCATATATAGTAATAATAAGTTCTTTTGAACCGGATGCTTCTTCTAAAGCCTGCTTTAAATATTCAAGTGCTTTTGGATAGCGTTTCTGCGTTACATTTATGTATGCAATATTGATCAATGCCAATGAAACCCCTTTGTTATTATTGATTTCTCTACACATGTTTAAAGCTTTAAAAAGATAATCGGAGGCAGCCTTAAAATCTTGTTTGTTGATATAAACTACCCCTAAATCTTGTAGACTTTTTGCGATTCCCTTTTTATTTTCGAGCTGTTTATATATTTCAAGCCCCATTGAAAAATAGTTCAGTGACTTTGAATAATCCGGCCCATCAATATATGCGCTTCCAAGTGTAAGATAGGTTTCTGCAATTCCATTTTGATTTTTTATTTCTTTAAATATTCTTAAAGCTTCCAGAAGATCTTCAATCGAATTCTCCAGATCAGCCTCGTAAAAATATATTGTTCCGGTATTTTTGTAACTTTTTGCTAAACCATCCTGATATTTTATTGAACGGGCAAGCTGCTGCGCTTCACTTGCATAATAAAAAGCTTTTTCATAATTAGCTTCTTCAATATATTTTTCACTTAAGCGGTTTGCTCTATTAACTTTTCCGGTATCCGAGATGTTTTTAAATTTATTATCGCGATAAGTTTGTTGGGCAAAATAGTTAATGCCAAAACCGAATAAAATTAAAAAGGGTAATTGGTTTTTTATGGAGAATTTCATCGATTCTTTTGTGAATTCATTAAAGTGTAATCTAATTTAAATTGACCAATAAAATTATTATGCAACTGTATATCGTCAGCCATAAAGATCGTGGCAAAAATCAAATTTTACGGGAGGCTTAAAATCTACACATCCAGAATGAAAAACTTCAAAAGAAGGGTTCCCAACATAATTTATTTTAGAAATTATAAAGGAAATAAATGAAAGCAGGAAAAACACAAACTTTCCCCGCTTATCATATTTATTATTTAGTGATAACCAATTTCTTAACAATTCTATAATTATTGATGTTAGATAAAGTTACGAAATAAATGCCAGAGTTAATGTTCAATTGAGAAATTGTAATTTACTTTTTTAACCGGCTTGTAATTTATTTGATAGTACCCTGACTAATTCGGTCATTTTGGGTTTTTGGCTATATAAAGTTTCAATTCTTTACAAGCGTGAAGAACTGTTGCATCGTCTTTTCCTACCGTGTGTAATCCAATTGTCGTTAAAGGAAATGGGGTAATTTTACGGATAAAGTACATTGATAAATGTCGTGCTAAAACAATATTTTGCTTACGTGAGTTTGAGTTTAGTAGAACTTTTGATACTTTTAAGTGAATACAGATCGTAGTTTGTATGAAGTCAAAGGGGTAAACGATACCTCGAAAGCCATTATGAGCATGGCAAAACATCATTCTAATAAAACATAGTTTTAAGGGATGAAATTGTGCAAATTAAAAAGGGTCTCAAACTAAAAAAGTCTGAAACCCTTGCTATTACTGTCGGGGTGGCCAGATTCGAACTGACGACCTCCTGCTCCCAAAGCAGGCGCGATACCGGGCTACGCTACACCCCGAGCTTTTTCTAGGTATCTTTTTGCTCCTCTTTTCTTGATTTGTTTTTCAAGTTTCATTGCTTCTGCTCAACTCAAAACTTCTTCTTTCCAAATCAACTCCCAAGGAATACCAGTTTTTGTAAATTTTCCACTACCTAAATTATGTCTAAATAACCTATCCTCTAAATCTCCTGTTTGTCCAACATAATACTT
>DATMPR010000287.1:0-6179 GCA_035567575.1 Bacteroidia bacterium | reverse complement strand
AGGTAATAAAAGCTTATAATTTACAGGACTAATCTTAGTAAAGCCCCAATGAAGGGGCTTTTAAACATTCACTAATTAAAATAATATGAAAAAAAACAAATTAGCCATTCTATTGGCATTATCAATACTTTTTATTTTATCATCTTGCACCATAGGCAAACGCAGATACATGTCGGGATATAATATTAACTGGAAACACAAAAAGTCGAATACAGAAACAAAAGATTACGCAAAACTTGAATCTAGTCCGTCACAAGAAACGGAAACAGAGGACGTGAATCAATCTTTAATTTTTGCTTCGACCGAAAAGGATATTCCAGTTTTCATTAAAAAAGAAAATGTAAATGAAAGTTGCGATATAATCACAATGAAAAATGGGGAGGAGATTAAAGCCAAAGTAATTGAGATAACCGAAACACAAATTAAATATCGACTCTGCAATAACAATGATAGCCCGATAAGGTCGGTTGAAAAATCAAATGTATTTATGGTTAAGTATGTCAACGGCTCAAAAGAAATGTTTGATAAAGAAATTGCAAAGCCACAAAACACCGAAACAAAAAAAGATAGTGAAGTAAAAAAGGATGATGTCAAAAAAGATGAGACTGGCAAAAAGACTAAGACCTATGACAAGAAAAAAAATTGGGCAGCAATTGTAGGGTTTATTCTTGCATTCTTAGTTCCATTTGTTGGGATATGGTTTTGTCTTATTGGCATGAAAAGTGAATTACATAAACTCGCAACCGTGGGATGGATAATATGTTTAGTTTATATGTTGATATTTATTGCGGTTTATCTTATTCCGTTACTAGGAGGTTAAACCACGAATTGATTATTTCAAAGCCCCTTAATTGGGGCTTTTTTAGCTTATATTTTAACATTTAAAAAAACAGCGTCATCCAGTTGTTTTAATCAATTCATTTATTATCTTTAACGTTGGATTGTTGGATGTTGTTTTTACAATTAATTTAAACTGTAAAAGCATGAATAAAATTATTTCTATTTTGGTTGCCACTTCATTTTATGGAGGCAACAAACAAAAACCCGATGAATTAAAGGGTCTTTCTTTTCAGGAACGAGTAGCTTTCACCCTATATGTATAGATTTTTCTTACTGATATTTTTTACGGTATCATTTAGTAATTCTTTTTGCCAAAAGAAAAACGAATTAAATATTATTGGTGGCTATTCCCAAGCAGGACAATCAAGCGACCAATTTGTTACTTCTTATTGGAGGCAAAATGTTCACAGTGCTTTTATCGGATTGGAGTACAATTATAACATCACAAAAAAATCCGCCATTGGATTTGGTGTTGAATTTGTTGAGAAAGGATTTAGACAATGGTATGGAAAAAATCTTTGGGGTACGCCTTATTTCACTTCTTATTTTTATTCATACAATTATTTAGAACTCCCGTTATATTATAGATACACTTTTAAGAAATGGTATTTTAAAGTTGGTGCTTACGGTGCTTATATGGTTTCATCGGCTCAAGGAGCTTTACATACTTTTGATAATGGTAACGGAGTTCTTAGTGAGAACAGAGGTGTAAATGATAATTTAATAAATGTTAGACGCTTTGACGTTGGGATGGTACTTGGATTTGGTTATAAAATAACACCAAGACTAAAAGCCTTCGGAACTTTTACAAGGGGGTTTATTCGACCTTATAAATACGACTCACAAGAATTAATTTTTAATGAGTGTTTTATGTTTGGTTTTAGCTACACTTTTAATTGATGAGAAAAATACTTTGCATATTATTTTTCCCAATCTATCTTTTTTCTGGCAATCTTGACAGTTTACATTTTTCTATTTTCGGAGGAATAACAATCAATAATTATTTTTCAAAAGATGGTCTTGCGATAAGCTCAAGTCCGTTTGGATTTCGTGGTGGTATAGGAATTATAAGAGATATGAAAAGCGATTTTGTTTTTTGTTCAAACATCTGGTATCAAAACTCACAGTATAACGACATCAATACATATATATATGACAAGTATTATTCTGAGCAAGTGCGATTAAATACCAATTTAAAAATCAGCCGACTATACTGGAGTGCAGAAGTAACAAAAAAATTAAAGAAGTTTTATTTAGGAATAAATACTGGCGTGAGTTACACTCTTAAATCAGATGTGCAACAATTTGTTTACTCAAATAGCACAAATGCAAACACTAATATAAATTTATTCAATAAATATATTGTTTACAGTATTGTTGGCAAAAATCTTAATCCAGTTTTAAACCCATTCGTAGGGGTTTCTATTTCATATTATCCAACAAAAAGATTTGGAATAAAATATGAAAACAATATAGATATTCTTGCAAGTCCTTACAGACAATTTGCGTTTATAAAGCCGTTCCACTTATTTCAAAATTCAATCACACTAACCCTAAAAATAAAATAAGATGAAAAAAAAGCCAATAGTACTAAGTTCAATAGTTGTTCTGATAATAACTGTTGCAACGATTGTCGTAATTAGCTGCGATAAAGTAAAACAAACAGAAACAATAAAAAACGACACTTCTTTATCACAAACTGCAAAGAAACATGCTCCAACAAACATTTGTGATTGCCAACCAAAACCAACGGCTTTTTGTCCTACGTTCAAAAGTTGTGCTTCAAGAATTTTAGCAAACAAAGATTCAAGAAGTTTTACGATTACTTGGACTTCTTGCACTGGATGTGGTGCAGGTACACCGCCAAAGACCACTGGTAAAATTTGTTATACTGGAGTTTGTGGTGAGTTGAATTTAGAACTTGACGGTTTGCCAGATTGTTATAAAACGTGTTATGGAACATCTCAGCAGTGTATCAAGATTACAAAAATTACTTGCAACAGTACAAGCTACTCTATGCAATTTCAAAGCGATGATGGAACACAATCCGTAACAATTACTGGAGACCCTCACATTACTATTCAGTGCAATCCAATTGGAGGAATAAGTGTAGTTTGTGACGGTAATCTTACTTGGGATTAAGAGCTGAAATAACTGTAATTTCTGGCTAAATAATATATGTATGAAAATTTTCGTTTTTATTTTATGTTTTTGTTTTGACTGGTCAACATTTTGGACAGCGTTGACAGCGATTGCTACCTTTTGGCTGGTCATTGTCGCTAGAGGTCAGTTGAAGAAAATAAACTCTCAGAATTCAATTAGTATATTGTTCAATCTTGAAGGTGAATGGAACAGTAAATTTTTTCGTAAAAAAAGAAAATTTCTGGCACAAGGATTACAAAGTGCGCTAGATAAACCTGAGACGCTTAGAACGCATACAACACTTAAAAGCCAAATTGCGGATATTTTCATTTTCTTTGAAAAAGTGGCTGTTCTGGCAAATAAAGATGAGATAGATGTGGATTTAGTTTACAACACATACTCTTACCACATAAAGTATTTTTGGGAAATAGCTGTGAATATCGGATACATTACGCAAATAAGGGAAGAGCCGACAGGTTACGATTTTTTTATTGAGTTTGAAAATTTATATAAATCACTTTCTAAGAAAAACGGTTGGAAAGAATTCAGTAAAGTACAACTATTAAAGTTCTGTGAAGAAGAAGCAAATATTGACGAAGAAGGTAATATGTCCAGTAGGCTGTTGTAACTTGATTCAAACAGTATCTAAAATGTCAATAGATTGAAATGATTTAATTCAGACTTTCTAATACCTTTTTAACTTTCATAATTGTTGCCGTTGATTTACCAGTCATTTGTGCAATATCTCGAACAGCTATACCTTTTTTTAATTTCTTTACTACGATTTCGTGGCGTTGTAATAACCGTTCTCTGTTTTGAAGGCTACCAACTTTGCGCCCCTTATAAACGCCGTTTGCTTTCGCTATTGCTATGCCTTCTGAGGTTCTTTCTTTAATTCTATTTCTCTCCATCTCTGCAATACTACCCATCACGCTACAAACAATTTTTGCCATTGGGTTTTCTTTGCCGTTTTCCATCAGAGTTTCAAAACCCTCCTTTAAAGATTTAATACTGATTTTATTTTGTGTGAAAACATCTATTGTTTTTAATACGTCAATCAAGTTGCGCCCAAGCCTATCAATACTATCAATTATCAGAGTAACACTTTCATCCTTAAAAGATGTTACTACATCAAAAAGTTTAATTGCTTCAGGACGCTCAAAAAAAGGAACATCCCCTTGAATCTTATCTACAAAAATATTTTCTGAGGTTACAAAACCGTGTACTTTAAAATTTTCGGTCTGGCGGCTGGCATTTTGTCCTATCGTACTTACTCTGCTATAATAAAAGTGTTTCATTTTTGATTGTTTTTGTATTAGTATTAGGGTGAAAAATATTATGATACACTTTCAACGTTTTTATTGGGCTTTGGCTTTGTTGCTTTGTTGCATTTTTCGGTTAGAGTCTAAATTTGGCGGAGTTGGTCAAAAAAAAGGAGGCAATCAGCAAACCTCCCTTTCTTTATAATTATTATTAATCGGATTATTCAGAAACAACTTCGTAATAATTTTTATTTAAAAAAACTCGTTTCAGGCGCAAGCTTCCAACTGTAATATTTACAGGCAATGTATCGGACTTTAAAATATATTGTAAAACCTCGGCTTTAATTCTCTTATCAGTACCTAAGCCTTGTTTAACCAGTTCTTCTGGCGTTGGGGCTGGAGTTACTTTCTTTACTTCCGATAATTCTTTTTCGAGCCGAGCTACTTTTTCCTTATCAGGATTTGGCTGTTCTTTAACTTCTTTAGTTAGTGGTGGTGTTTGAATTGTTATCATGTTATTTATTTTTATATTTTTTTTCTTAAATCTACATCACATCGATTAGCTCTGGTTTCATAATACCTTTGACCAGTTTTACTGATTCTTAATCCGCACTTTAACGCTTTACGTTTTTTATCGGCAGTTTTATCAACCATACTTTTAGCCGTTTGGGGCATCAGTTTAATTAACCTGCGCTTGCGCTCTTTCGCCATTGGAGTTATTATTTATTTTCGACAATTTGTATTTGTCATTATCTCGCAATAAAGTATAATTGGTTGTTTGGATGCCAAATTCTTGGTCTTCCAATTCAAGTAAAAGTGGTAGCGGAAATTGTTTTTCTTTAAGATAATCTAAATCAAAAATAGTTTTTCCTTCACCAAATGAAACATTCATTATAGAATCTGCTTTTTGCCCATAATATAAAAGGAGATTAGGGTCTTTTATTATTGTTTCTCTAACGTCAAATATTAGTTGATGCAATTCTCCAATTTCATTTTCAAGGTTCTCAATTTTTTCCTTTGTATCGGAAATGATTTTTTCTTTCTCTATTGACAACTCTGAATTCTTTTGAGTTACCAACTGATTTGTCGTATTTAATTTAATGATTTCCGATTTAGCACTTTCCAGCTTTTCATTAACGTTTTCCAAAGCGTTATCTTTCTTTTCCATTTCAGATTCAAGTCTTTTGTTTTTTGTTTGTACTAAATCCACAGTGCCTTCTAATTTATCAATCAGTAAATCACTTTTAGTTATATAATTGTTATCCATTTTCTAATTGGTTTAAATTTTTTTTAGAATATTTTTTAAGTTTCTCATCTATTTCGGTCATATTATTATTTCCTATTCTTATTTTTTCTGGCTCTTGTTTTATTTTTATTTCTTGTTCTAAAATATCAGGCTCTAAGCTATCCAGACCAACTCCATTTATCAATCTGAGATAACTTTCAAGTGGTGTTTCATAATTGTGTTTTTTTGCATAAATTAATTTAACAGCACAGGTATTAGAGCAACAACTCTTATCACTTCGAGTCAATTTGCAAATACGACCACAGTACCCGCATTGAATTAATCTGTTCATTCGTTTTCATTTTAATAAAATTAAATTATCATGTTATTATTATTTAAATCGTACTATCAAATTCTCATTAAATAACATTTAATTATAATTAAAATCTTACAACGTAAAATTAATTCATAATTATCTCGAAAAATAATTATTGCATTGCCGATAAAATTTATATGGGTTTATTTTTTGCTAAACCTAAACGCCTACTTCTTTCTTTACATTTAAAACTGCAATAAATTGCATCAATACGTTTATGTTTAAGTATTGGTTCTTGGCAAATGAAACAAATGCGTTCATTCTTATAGTTAGCGATTACCAATTTTAGGTTCAAATAAGATTTTATTTTTTCCATGTTTATAAGTTTTAAGTT
>DATMPR010000286.1:0-2942 GCA_035567575.1 Bacteroidia bacterium | reverse complement strand
GGGCAAACAACTATCATTTTCTTCTTACTATAAAACAAATTCCAGAATACAGATATGATTGACTTACCAAATCCAGCAGGTGCATTAACAATAGTTGTTTTTTCGCAAATGTCAGGTATTGATTTTTGGATTTCCAGCCTTTTAGGATTATAATCACTAAAGTTCATTGACTCCTTATTAACGAAGCCATTTCTTTTAGTTAAATCACTTATGATTTCTCTTATTTGGTTAATATCCTGAGTGTAAATAAGCTCTCTTAATTTATCATCTTTAAGATTGTAAACTAATTTACACGCTGAAATAACACAGGTTCTTACAAATATTTTTTCAGCGTTTACCGAATTATCTTTAGAATAATAAATAGGCGCATCACTCTTTGTTTCATTGTAATAATAGCCATAGTTTTCAGGCAATACTTCTTTTAAAAATTCTAACATTAGGTGTTTATCAGAATCATCAATAGTGTCAAGTATGTTATTATTGGTGTATTCACCCATTTGTTTGTTTTTGTTGGTGAAGATGCCATCGCTCCAAAAAACGCAGTCTAATATAAACTCTGGGCTTTTATGAAGATATTTTGTGAGGAATGCCCAGCCTATTTCATTAGGAAGGTATTTTACATTCTTTTCTTTTGAGGTTAGTTTATTTCCGTTTTGGAAGGTCTTGCAACATTTACCAATATCGGCTAAAAGGGAAGCTATTTTGATATTTTCTATTATTTCCGCATCATTATAAGCTAAGGTTTGTTTAGCTATTTCTACAGCGAATGTTGAGATTAATTTAGACTGCTCAAAAAGCATGATGCCTTCTTTAATCATTAAGGGGGATTCAAGCGTATTCTTCATAATTTATTTTTGGAATATTAATATATAGGTTTTTGGCTTTGCTGTACCACCTAAAATGAAGGTAATAGCATAGGGTATACAAAGGGCAATAAATCTATTTTTCATGAGTTTAATTTGGACAAAGTTACTAATTAGTATGTTATTATGTATAAGTAGTTTTCAACAATTGCGAATAATCATTAAAAAAGTCATATATTTGTACTGTAATAACACATAAGTTATTGATTAGTAGGCTCTTTGACGTATTGGTATTTTTTATCAATATTCCTTAACGGAATTAAAATTGAATATCTTCCTATTGTTTTCTAACACCAATTTACTACTCTTTCTTAAAATGGAATCATAAATCTTAAAATGGAATCATAAATAAGATAATTAATTACATTATAAATTAACTATTGTTTTACTTTTTCTTATAAGGGAATCACAACTCGCTTTCAATCAATGGTGAACTAAAACCGACTGTTTACAACTTTTTTCTTAAATGGAATTACAAACATCTGTTGGCAAGGTCTGAAATGTTTAACCTGTTTACTAATTTTTTCTGAAATGGAATTTAAATGATGATGTTGATACTCTTGTTTCTGACTATTTTTATCCGAAACGGAATTAAAACAGAACACCCGCACATCTTGCACGATTTACATTTATTTATTTTCTTATATGGAATTACAATAGTCAAGCTAAACGAGTAGAGGTTTATAATATTGTTTTACATTTTTCTTCAACGGAATTGCAACGACGGAATAGTATAAGGCGAAATTGCCAGTTTTATTACTTTTTTCTGAAACGGAATTACAAACCTTTGCGTGTAATATAACGACAAAAAATTTATAATTATTTTCTGATATGGAATTAAAACGTAAGATACCTGTTATACGGATATGCGCCAACTGTTTATCACTTTTTTCTTAAATGGAATTACAACAAAGCTGTTTTGGAAAACAAAGACAACGAAACTGTTTACAATTTTTTTCTTCAAGGGAATCACAACAATAGTTTAAGAACTATAAAAGAAAACGAGCCTGTTTATCACTTTTTTCTGCAAGGGAATCGCAACGGCAATGGTAAATTGGCAGATATAGAATGTTTACTACTTTTTTCCGAAATGGAATCACAACGACTCTTCTCATGATGAGACAATCCCGAAACTATTTACTACTTTTCCGTTAAATGGAATTAAAATGGTGGAACTGGTTCTTATATTCTGGATTTGTCTGTTTATTACTTTTTCCTAAAAGGAATTACAACACATGTTACGAACTATACAAAACAATAGCACTGTTTACCACTTTTTTCCTCAATGGAATCACAACACAGTAACAAATAATAAAAATACATTCCAAGCTGTTTATCATTTTTTTCTGCAATGGAATCAAAACGGATTAATGACTTTACTTTTAAAAGAAAAGTTAATTTTTTTTCCGAAAAGGAATTGCAACGCAACTTATATTCTATGTGTACGAAGTAAGTGTTTTTTATTAATCTTAAAACGGAATCATAACATTATCGGGTTCTTTATTGTTTGTGGCTCACATGTTTATTATTTTTCTTCAATGGAATCAAAATATTCTAAGTTTTAGCGTTTTTTCATGATGAATTATTTATTATTTTAACCGAAATGGAATTACAACATTCGGTATCTGAAAAATTTCTTTCCTGTTACTGTTTTATATTTTTCTTGTATGGAATTACAATGTGGCATCAATTGATTACACAGATAATAAATTATTATTTCCTAAAAGGAATTTAAACAACAGATATGAGTATGGAATAATTAAACATTTTTTCCTATAATGGAATCAAAATTGCACAGACGTTAATTGCGATTGACGAAAATATTTTTAATAATTTCCTACAAGGAATTTAAACAAATCAATACTTGAGTTACAAAAACACTATTTTAAAATATATCTTAAAAGGAATTTAAACGTTTAGTCCAACCAAAACAATGTACCTTGAATTTTAAATTTATCCAAATTGGAATCACAAACCTTGTTCAATTCTTGAGATTGTTGCAATAATTTTACTACTTTTTCTTGTATGGAATTAAAACTGACCTCTTTCAGTCAAACGCATTAGTTATTTTTATTTTAT
>DATMPR010000285.1:0-3703 GCA_035567575.1 Bacteroidia bacterium | reverse complement strand
CTCCGACTACGATTTAAAATTGGCGAAGGCCGATGAATATTATAAGAAAGCAAACTATGTTAAAGCCATTCAGCTATATCAAGAACTAATTTCTGTTTTTAAAGGCAGCGAAAAAGCTGAAGAGGTTTATTATTACTTCACCTATTGTAATTATTATCAGGGTGATTATTCACTATCTCAATACCATTTTAAAAATTTCGCTAGACAGTTTCCTAATAGTAAACATACCGAGGAATGTTATTTTATGAATGCCTATTGCTATTATTTAAGTTCACCTCACTATACTCTGGATCAAACCGACACCAAAAGCGCTATAAAAGAATTCCAGTCGTTTGTTGACGAATACCCCGAAAGCAGCAGAATAGACACTTGTAATGCACTTGTAGATAAGTTGAGGTATAAGCTTGAGAATAAGGATTATGACCTGTTGAAACAATACTTTAAACTGGCCGATTATTTTAACGATTATAAAGCAGCCATAGGCGCTTGTAAGAATTTTTTAAAGGAATTCCCCGATTCGAAATATGTTGATGAGGTTTATTTTATAATGATAGAATCTCACTATTTATTAGCCGTAAAAAGCGTGCCAGGCAAAAAAATGGAAAGATTGGATAAGGCTATTGAAAGTTACTTAAAATTCGTAGATTTGTACCCCAAAAGTGATTATTTGGGTAAGGCAGAAGGGGTGTACGCCAACTGCTTACAAGCAAAAGAAAATATACTTAAAAAGGAAAAAAATGGATTTTAAAAAAACGAATGCGGAATTAAGCACAGTTACGCGTGATATCAGAAGATTTGATAACGTAACAGGCAATATATACGAAGCGGTATCTATCATGAGCAAAAGAGCTAATCAAATTAGCACTGAAATGAAAGAAGAATTATCAGCTAAACTGCAGGAATTTTCAAGTCACTCAGATAATCTTGAAGAGATTTTTGAAAACCGCGAACAAATAGAAATTTCTAAATTCTACGAAAAATTACCTAAACCAAGTTTAATCGCCGTTCAGGAATTTTTAGAAGAGAAAATTTACTATCGCAACCCGCTTAAAACCGTTGAATAAAAAAAAGATTAACCATTATAATAAAGGCAGTTTGCGTTAGCTCACTGCCTTTTGTTTTTATTTGCTTCACAACAAAAAAATATTACTTGGCATTACCGGCGGAATTGCAGCATACAAGTGCGCGCACCTGGTCCGTTTATTCGCAAAAAAAGGTGCGGAAGTAAAAGTAGTAATGACACCTTCCGCTGCACAATTCGTAACTCCCGAAACACTTTCTGTTCTCAGCAAGAATACTGTTATCAGCGAATTTTTTGATGGCAATCTTAACTGGAACAATCACGTTCATTTAGCCGAGTGGGCTGATATATTTTTAATTGCCCCTGCTACAGCTAACACGCTTGCAAAATTCTCGACCGGTGTATGCGATAATATTGTTACAGCATGTTATTTATCGGCGCGTTCAAAAGTTTTTATTGCGCCGGCTATGGATCTGGATATGTATCAACATCCAACAACTAAAGCCAATCTTAAAACTTTAGAAGGATTCGGAAATAAAATTATTCCCGCTGAAAACGGTGAATTAGCAAGCGGACTCACCGGCGAAGGACGCATGGCAGAACCCGAAAATATTATTACCTATATCGAAAAATATTTAGCAGCTAGTTTGCCTTTAGTTGGTAAAAAAGTTTTGGTAAATGCCGGACCAACATACGAAGCCATTGATCCCGTTCGTTTTATTGGGAACCGCAGTTCGGGTAAAACAGGAGTGGCTTTAGCAGATGAATTTTGCAATCAAGGCGCTGAGGTTACTTTAGTTTTAGGGCCATCCGTTTTTAAACCAAAAAATTCTTCAGTAAAAGTAATTAATGTGGAGTCGGCAGAAGAAATGTTTAAAGCATGTACTGAAGTTTTTGAAACAACTGATATTGCCGTATTATCTGCAGCAGTTGCTGATTATTCCCCAAAAGAAAAAAGCGCAAGTAAAATAAAAAAATCGGAAGGTGAAATGAATATCGACCTTATTAAAACAAAAGATATTTTAGGCAGTTTAGGGAAAGCAAAAAAGAAACAAATTTTAATTGGCTTTGCGCTTGAAACGGAAAATGCAATCGAGTACGCCAAAGAAAAATTAAAAAATAAAAATCTCGATCTGATCATCGCGAATACTACATCAGTAAACAACCCCGCATTTGGCAGCGATTTTAACACCATTTGTATTATTGATAAACACAATAATTTGGTTAATTTTGAGTTTAAATCTAAAGCAGAAATTGCAAAAGATATAGTAGAAGCTGTTAAAGCTTACGGCTCCCGATAGTTATCAGGAAAAAATAAAATGATCAAGCGCATAATAATAGTTATTGTTTCGGTTTTTTTAACCAAAATTTCATTTGGACAAGAATTAAATTGTCAGGTAAGTATTAATACGCAGCAGATTCAGGGTTCGGTGCAAAAACAAATATTCGATCAGATGAAAACTGTGGTGATGGAGTTTATGAATAACCGTAAATGGACCAATGATATTTATATCGCTCAAGAGCGCATAGATTGTGTTTTTTTAATTACTGTTTCACAATCATTAGGCAGCGATGAATATTTGGCCACTTTACAAATTACAAGTGAAAGGCCAACTTATAAAGCATCCTATAATTCACCTCTTTTTAATTATGATGATCAGAATTTTCAGTTCAAATACAACCAATTTACACAGCTTGAGTTTAACGATAATAATTTTCAGAATAACTTAACATCAGTATTGGCTTATTACGCCTATGTAATTTTAGCTTTAGATTATGATAGTTTTTCACCTTTAGGTGGCACACCATATTGGACAAAAGCACAGGCAGTTGTACAAAATGCACAAACGGCTTCTGAAAAAGGATGGAAGTCAAGCGAAGGAAATAAAAACCGCTATTGGTTGATCGAAAATCAATTGCAGCCTGTGTTCGCAGGTATTCGTAATTGTTTGTATAAATATCAACGTGAAGGTCTCGATATCATGTGGGAAAAAGCAAGTGAAGGCAGGGCTAATATTCTTAAAGCACTTGAACTGCTGGTTCCAGTTTATCAAAACCGCCCTGCTTCTTTTAATATGCAGTTGTTTTTTAACGCCAAACAAACCGAAATCGTTAAAATATTCTCTCAGGGAACTCCCGAAGAAAAAGGTAAAGCTGTTGAATTATTAATGAAAGTCGACCCGGCGAATACCAATAGATACCTCATGATCCAAGGTAATTAATCCTTTTCAGCTTTTCTCACAGTCTTGTGTGCATAAAACTAATCTGGTGGTCACAAAACCACCAATCCTATTTTTGATATTTGTTTATGCGTAACTATTTAATATTAATTGCTGTCTGGATGGTTTTGGCCATTTCATGCGGCGGCAAACATACCGAAGAAAATTCGAAGACAGTTTTTAATACCAACGAAATGAATGGTATTACATCTCTTGATCCTGCGGCATCCAGTAATTATGAAAATATTCAGGCGGTAAATCAATTGTTTAACGGTCTTGTTCAAACTGATGACGATCTAAATGTAATTCCATGCATTGCACATACATTTAAAATAAGCGAAGATGGATTACTGTATACTTTTTTACTGCGTAACGATGTTTATTTTCATGATAACGCAGCATTTGAAAGCGGTAAAGGAAGAAAAGTTACCGCGAAAGATTTTGTTTTTTCATTTAACCGTTT
>DATMPR010000284.1:0-7221 GCA_035567575.1 Bacteroidia bacterium | reverse complement strand
ACTCTTTTGTACTTTACAAACCAAAGGATGTATTAAGCGGCGATTTTTATTGGCTCGAGAAAACAAAAGATACAATATTTTTTGCCGCATGTGATTGTACGGGTCATGGCGTGCCGGGTGCTATGGTGAGCGTAATATGCAGCACCGCCCTTAACCGAGCTGTAAAAGAGTTTGATATTAAAGATACCGGAAAAATCTTAGATAAAGTCCGCGAGTTGGTTTTAGAAACTTTTGAAAAAAGTGAAAGTGAAGTGCAAGACGGAATGGATATTTCCATTTGCGCCATCAACACAAAAACACGCGAATTAAAATGGAGCGGCGCTAATAATCCATTATGGTATTTACAAAACGGCGAGCCAAAAGAAGTTACCGCCAATAAACAACCTATTGGTAAAGTCGATAATCCAACTCCTTTTACAACGCATACGGTCCAATTAAATAAAGATGATATTATTTATGTTTTCACAGATGGCTATGCCGACCAATTCGGCGGGCCAAAAGGAAAAAAATTCAAATACAAGCAATTGAAAGAACTTATTTTATCGATCGCCTCGAAAAAAATGAACGAACAAAAAGATATTCTCTTTACCGCATTCGAAAACTGGAAAGGTAATTTAGAACAGGTTGACGATGTTTGTATTATAGGAGTCAGAGTGTAAAATTCTCCCTTTGAAGGGAGACGTCCGACGAAGTCGCTGACGGTGGGATGTCAAAAAAACCCTTGCATAAAAGCATATAAAACCCTATCCTTGTACTCTCAAATTTTACTCTTATGAACCCTTTCAAATTATTAGTTCCAGCTTGTATAGCATTAGCATTTACGGCCTGCAAATCGGATAACAATGAATTATCTAAAATCGAATCTAAAATTCAAGCTATGGATACAGTTAAACCGGTGGAAGAATTCGAATACGTATCTGAACAATTTGCCGATCTGCGTGTTTTACGTTATAATGTGAAAGATTTTGATAAACTTCCTCCTAAAACAAAAGAACTTTTATATTATTTATATGAAGCCGCACTTTGCGGAAGAGATATTACCTGGGATCAAAACTATAAATACAATTTAACCGTTCGTAAAACTTTAGAGAATATTATTTCTAACCCTAATAACGAACATCAGTCGGATGCCCAGTTTAAATCTTTCATGACCTACGCCAAACGCGTATTTTTTAGCAGCGGCATTCACCATCATTATAGCAGCGATAAATTTGTACCTGAATGCTCAAAAGAATTTTTCAGAGAATTGCTTCATCATTCTGATACCACTACATTACCAAAACTGGCAGGACAAACTTCAGGCCAGTTCATGGATTTTATCATTCCAATTATTTATGATGAAAAAATTGCTCCAAAAAAAGTTCAGCTTGATCCGAAGCAAGATCTTGTAACATCATCAGCTGTTAATTTTTACGAAGGCGTAAACGAAAAAGAAGTAACTGCCTTTTATGATAAACAAATTGATAAAAAGGATACAACTCCTGTAATGACAGGACTTAACAGCAAACTTGTAAAGGAAAATGGAAAATTAGTTGAGAAAGTCTGGAAAGTGGGCGGCATGTATACTGCTGCCATAGAAAAAATTGTTTATTGGTTAGAGAAAGCTGTTACAGTTGCTGAAAATCCAAAACAAAAAGAATCCCTCGAAAAATTAATTACGTATTATAAAACAGGCAGCCTTGAAGATTTTGACGCATATTGCATTGCGTGGGTAGAGGATACTGAAAGCACCGTTGATGTTGTGAATGGTTTTATTGAAGTTTATCAGGATCCATTGGGACGTAAAGGTTCTTTTGAATCTGTTGTATCCATGAAAGATTTTGAAGCCAGTAAACGCATTCACGCGATTGGTTCCAATGCGCAATGGTTTGAGGATAACTCCCCTCTTCTGCCGCAGCATAAAAAGAAAAACGTAAAAGGAATTTCGGCAAAAGTAATTGATGCTGTGGTAGAGTCTGGCGATTCCGGTCCTGTTACACCAATAGGAATTAATTTACCAAACAACGAATGGATCCGCGAATCATACGGTTCGAAATCGGTTAATCTTGGAAATATTGTTGAAGCATTTGATCAGGCCGGCGGCGCAACTGTGGTTGATGAATTTTATTTTAATGATGAAATAAAAAATCGCGTTAAAAACTTTGCACCTCTTGCAGATAAATTACATACCGATATGCACGAGGTAATTGGTCATGCCAGCGGACAAATTGAACCCGGTGTTAAGCAACCACATGAAACATTAAAAAATTACGCGAGCGCTTTAGAAGAAGGCCGTGCTGATCTGGTTGCACTTTATTATTTAATGGATCAGAAATTAGTTGAGCTTGGCGTAATGCCATCTTTAGATTACGGTAAAGCAGCTTATGACGAATACATCACAAAAGGTTTAATGATCCAAAGCTCGCGTATCAAAATGGGCCGCAATATTGAAGAATCACACATGAGGAACCGTCAAATGGTAGCAGCCTGGGTTTTTGAAAAAGGAAAAAAAGAAAATGTGATCGAGAAAATTGTGAAAGATAATAAAACTTATTTTGTGGTTAATGATTATAATAAATTACGTATTTTGTTTGGTGACCTGCTAAGAGAATTACAACGCATTAAATCGCAAGGTGATTATAAAGCCGGACGCGATCTAATTGAAAACTACGGTGTAAAATTAGATCCTGCTTTACATAAGGAAGTATTGGCACGTTATGAAAAATTACATATCGCGCCTTATTCAGGATTCATACAACCTAAATTAACTCCGGTTATGAAAGATGGAAAAATAATTGATGTGAAAATTGAATATCCAAAAGTTTTCATTGATCAAATGATGGAATACGGAAAAAATTACGGGTTACTGCCTGCGCTGAATTAGGTTAAAAGTTATTGGGTTATTGGTTATTGGTTATTGGTTATTGGTTATTGGGAATTAATAAAAACTAACAACTTAATAGCTCAATAACTTACTCTCTTAATAACTTATTTTCTCAGCTTTCTCTATCATTTCGTAAAACGCACGGTGAATTTTTCCTCTGATACCAAGCTTGGCTAATTTATTTTCTTCCGCATCAGGATAAACTCTGTTTGATAAAAACACAACGATCAATTTATTTCTTGGATCAACCCAGGTAAAAGTTCCGGTAAAACCTGTATGACCATAACTATCCGGACTGCATAATTCCGTAACCGGACTGTCTTTTTTCTCATCCGGCTCCGGTTTATCAAAACACAAACCGCGGCGGTTCATTGGAGAAAAATGATAAGATGTAAAATCTTTTACCACATTGCTGTCTAAATATTGTACGCCGCCGTAATTCCCTTTGTCCAAATACATTTGCATGAGTGTAGCAAGATCTTTGGCAGTTCCAAATAAACCTGCATGTCCTGCTACTCCGCCCAACATAGCAGCACCGGGATCATGCACATAACCATGTACAACTTGTTTTCTGAATTTTGTATCGTTTTCAGTTGGTGCAATTTCATTTAATTTATATTTTTCAAGCGGACGATAGGTTAAACCTAAGCCCATGGGTTTGTAAAAATTTTCACTTACATATTCGTTTTGCGGTTTTTGAGTTAATTTTTCAATAATGCGCTGCATGAAATAATAACCCAGGTCACTGTACAAATATTTTCCTTTCTCCTCAGGTTTGCTTCTTAGTATTCTACCGAACATCGTATCAGGTAGCCACGTTGCAGCGTAAAGATCTTTCGCTACTTGAATTGGAAATTTATCTGATCTTTTTGAATCGTAATAGCCGGGTTTGTAATTCCCTTGTTTATCTAATGTTTTCAAATAAAAAGGGATCCATGCCATTAAACCCGAACGATGTGTTAATACATCTTCGATCACCAGATCATTCTTATCACTTCCTGCTAATTCAGGCAAATAATACCCGAGTGTTTGTTTGTAATCGAACTTTTTTTCTCCGTTCAATTTCATCAGTGCCAAACACGAAGACGAAATTTTTGTAATGGATGCAAGATCATAAATTGTTTGGTTGGTAACTTTTGGCGATGCGCTATCGTAAGTAAAATTTCCGTACGACTTTTGAAAAAATACTTTTCCGTCTTTTATGGCAACAACCTGACATCCGGGATAAGCTTTTTCACTTATTCCATAATTCGCAATGCTATCAATTATCTCAAGGTTTTTTTTTTGAATACCTAATAGGGAAGGTTCAACAAATTTCATTCTGATCATTTCGTGGTTTTCTAAACCTGTATTGTACTTAAAATATTTTGTCGTGACAGGTAAATGTCCGTTTACAGGAACAACGCCGAAAATAACATTCGCTGCAGCCTTTTGGGTGTATGTTGTATATTCATAAGCCATGATCACCGAAACTAAATGACTCGGCCATTTTAATGCATTTAATAAATACGGGTTATTAAAGAATGTTGCAATTGTTGGTTTCCATTCGGAGATCGAATCAATTAATTCTAAACTTTGATCCGACACGCCAAAATTTTTAGCAGGACTTAATGTTGATTTATTCACTTGCAATAAGATCAGATTAAAATTTTTCAGTCTTGAAAATAAGGAATCGATTTCCTTTTTACTTGCATCATGTTCAATCCCAAAATGTTTTATGGGCGCATATTTAGAAACCGAATTATAAAAAGTATTTTCTTCTTTTATTCCTATAGAAATTTCTGCAATGCGTAAAGTGTCTAAAGCTTTTAGCGGTAATATGTGATGATCGTTTTTAAGAAGCGTCATTGTTGCTTCTGCGAGCTTGATATTCAAGGCATCGGATTCGGCGGTATTTAATTCTTCATACAAATTTTTTAAATGCACATGTTGTTTTTTATTTAATCCACACCAGAATTTCGCTTTTAGTATTTTTTTACAATGTGCGTCAATTTCTTCTTGCGTAATTGTTCCTGCTGCAATTGCTTTTTTAATTTCTTCCAAAGCTTTTGGTACATCATCTAAAAATAATAAAACGTCATTCCCTGCCTGCAACGCCTTTACATCTATAACGCCGGGAGTAAAAAATGCAGATGCTCCTTTCATGTTTAAAGCATCAGTGAAAACCAAACCTTCAAAACCCATTTCTTTTTTTAATAGATCAGTCACGATTTTTGGCGATAATGTTGAAGCTAAATTTTTTGTTGTATCTAATGCCGGAACATTTAAATGTGCGACCATAACACTCGCCAATCCTCTATTAAATAAATATTTAAAAGGATATAATTCTAATGAATCTAATCTTTCTCTTGGGTGATTGATCAAAGGCAAACCTTTATGCGAATCAACATCCGTATCACCGTGACCGGGAAAATGTTTTGCATTCGCCATGATGTGTTCATCCTGCATGCCTTTCATGTACATGTAAGCTTTCTCTGCTACTTTAAATTTATTCTCACCAAAACTTCTTATTCCTATTACAGGATTGGCCGCATTGTTATTTACATCCACGACCGGTGCAAAATTTACATGAATACCAACGCGCTTGCATTCTTTCGCAATTTGTTTTCCCATAAAATAAATAAGTGAATCATTTTGAATAGCGCCCAATGCCATTTGTTTCGGATAACGCGGCGTACTATCTAAACGCATTGCTAATCCCCACTCCCCATCAATACTCAACAACAAAGGCGTTTTTGCTTTATCCTGATAATATGTAACTAATTTTGCATGTCTGATCGGACCACCCTGCATCATAATTAATCCGCCAACATTATATTTTTCTATCAACTCACGTGTTTCGCGAACGTGTTTCATGTCTTTATTACTGTAAGCAGTGATCATGAACAATTGCGTTATGCGTTCATCGGGAGTAAGCGCATTAAAAACCGAATCCACCCATTTACTTTGTTCCGCCAGAAAATCTGGTTTATTGTCTTTTGGTTTTTCGTACGAAAAGTTCAAAAACAAGACAAAGCAAAATAGTATGAGAAAAACTCTTTTCATTAGCTTATAAAGTTAGCCAATAGACATAACGCCATTTTTGACCTTTCGGAATGTTTTTAACATCCTGTTTTTAATCGTTTAATATTCCCGTCTATCAGCCCATGACTTCTAGTCATGGGTTAGAAGAATTATGCCAATTTGCTTACGTAAAATTTATTTATACATTTGTACCCATGATTCACACACAAGCATATTATTATTGGTATCCGCAATCTGCAGGAACAAATATGCTTTATATGTATTAATCCAAATTAACATCTAATGCCAATTGTCATCCTGAGCTTGCCGAAGGATGGGCTTTTTTATTTATTTATTATTAACAATTAGAAAACATGAAGACTTACGCACTCAAACAAAACCTGAAACAAGACTACACCCTTTATACCGAAGAGGCTTTTTTGGTATGGAAAATGTTATTTGAAAGACAAATTCCCATTTTAAGAGAATTGGCTTCTGAAGAATATCTTTCAGGTATAAAAATCACTGGTTTCACCGCCGAAAAAATTCCTGACTTTAAAGAGGTAAATGCTGTTCTTGAGAAAGAAACAGGGTGGAGTTTGTATGTTGTTGAAGGCATAATAAATGAAGAAGATTTTTTTGTACTGCTATCTCAGAAAAAATTCCCGGCAACAACATGGTTACGGAAATTAAATGAACTGGATTATTTATCGGAACCCGATATGTTTCATGATGTGTTCGGTCACGTGCCACTACTTACGAATCAAAAATTTTGTGACTTTTTTAAAGCAATAGGTGATTTAGGAGTAAAACACAAACAAAATCAGGAAATTTTAAAAATGCTGGGACGGATTTATTGGTTTACGGTTGAATTTGGTTTGATAAAACAAAATGATGCTTTAAAAATTTATGGAGCGGGCATTTTATCATCACACGGTGAAACAAAATTCTCTGTAAGCAGCGAACCGCAACATTTAGCATTTGATGCTGAAGAAATAATGAATACACATTTCGAAAATGATAAGATCCAGGATAAATATTTTGTGATCGCGTCTTTTGATGAATTATATAATTCGATTGAAATAATAAAACGAATTGTCGAAAAAGAAACCAAATCTTCTATCAATCTTCTTAACCCATGACTAAAAGTCATGGGTTAAGAAGAATAAAGCCAATTTGTAAACACAAGATTTTTTTGTACATTTGTCACGTTATTGGTTCTTTATTGTTTTTTAAAGATTAAAAGGGAAGTGCGTGTAATTCGCAAACAGTTCCCGCTGCTGTGATTCTCAATACAGCCTTTGATTATTCTAAACCACTGTGTAGGTCCTGAAATACTTCAGGATGACGACGCG
>DATMPR010000283.1:0-8945 GCA_035567575.1 Bacteroidia bacterium | reverse complement strand
CCAGGGAACAGCGTTATAAATATTAAAACAACCGTATTGTTCTACTGATTTACATTGTTCAATAACTGTGATCGTTTCTTTTTTTATAGGTCGTCCCATTAAATATGCTACGACAAACTGTTTGTATAGCACTGAATCTTTTTTTATAAATTCATTAATTAAACGATAAGCGTGATCGGTACCCTGACTATGAGAAGCAATAATAAACGGACGGCCGTTATTGTAATTTTTAAGGTAATACAAAAAGGCTTGCTTTACATCCTGATACGCAAGATCAAAAACTTTCGGGCCATTTCCTTTCTTATCAATATAAGTAACAAGAGAAGCTTGTCTATAACGTGGTGCATAAACTTTACAGGAACCATTAAATACACTGGCTTGATAACGTATTGGTAAATTATCAGTTCGCTTATTTACGCGTCGGTTAGTTATACTTCCATTCCATTTTGCACCCAGACGGTAAGTTGTAGGGTGAATAAAAAACACATCTACTTTTGCTTCGGATTGTTTATCAACGATTGATGTATTCGGAATTGTTAGATGAGCATTATCTTTTTTATCGGGTAAAGCCGCCCAGCTTTCACTTTTAGAATAGTCAGGTGGTTTTGGTTTTGGCCCTTTTTCAAATGAACGTAAAGGAAAAATGCAGGAAGTTAAAACAACTCCCTGCATTCCTAAAATTAAAAAGTACTTAAATAAAATAGAGTAACGGTTCATTAAAAAACATTAAGGCATCGCACAAACAATACCGCCCATAATGGTCATACATACTATCCAGTAACCTGCGTTGATCCAAATATATTTCCATCCTTTTTGTTCAAACAACGAGCCCGTAGCAATAATTGGAAGGGCTATCATTACGCCTCCAATAAAACCATGTAAAGCGCCATGTTTAAATGTACGCCAGCTGCTGCCTAACAGATCCATTACCTGTTTGTATAAAGCGCCTTCAGGTGTTGCTGCATCATCTATTGGTAATTTGTAAAACAAAGAACCAACGTGATACTGATGAATGGTCATGAATTGAATTGCAAAAGCTAAAAGAAAACTCAAAATAAAAGAAACAATAAATACCATTGGCATGTTTGCCTGTTTTCCTTTTTCGGGAGTCATACCTGTAGCCGCCATCCAGGCAGTACCAAATACTTTTGGGTTATACCAAATAAATCCCATTACCATCGGGACAAGTGCTGCTATTAGAACAGCGATAAAATTTATATGCATAATATATGTTTTAAGGTTTAATCAAATGTATTAAAGATTACTGATCAGCAAATATAAATGACCTACACTTTTAAACCCGGGAATGTTATTAAACAATAAGTTTACAAATGGATCGGTAAAGTATTGTTATTGCATTAGATGAGAAATGATAGTTTAACCTTTACTTTATTGAATGTTAACTTTTTCACCCAAAAATTTTGGTTTTTTATTAGTATATACATCAATAAATACTTTTACGCGCGCAAATAGTTCACGGATCTTGGTTTTGAATCCGCTATAGGCATCAACATCTTCAGCATTATAACCATAAGCTTCAATGCCATGTTTGCGGGCAATAAAAACAGCGCGTTCGTTATGGAATTGCTGTGATACCACAATAAATTTAGTTTGACCAAAAACTTCTTTAGCTCTTATCATCGAATCGAAAGTGCGGAAGCCGGCATAATCCAAAAAAATAACCGAATCAGGAACTCCGGCGTTTACTAATTCCTTTTTCATATCGGCGGGTTCGTTGTAATAACTTAAACTGTTATCACCGCTAATAATTACAAATTGTATTTTACCCGATTTAAATAATGTTTCGGCAGCCTTTGTACGATTATAGAAAAAATAATTTTTAGAACCATCACTCATAAATTTACTGGTTCCTAATAATACGGCTGTTTTGCAAGCAGGAATAGAATCGGTTGAATTATAAAGGTATTGCCTGCTAAACGCGGATATCTTATAACTGGTCAAAGACAACAGCAGAATAAGCAAACAAAGAAGGGATAGTATCCAGATAATTATTTTTCTTTTCACAATTTATTTCTTTACTAATTTTTGAAAATGATGTCCGCGGATATAAAGCCCGGTTTTTTTCCAGAACTCAATGCCTTTTAAATTTTCGACATAACAATTCAATTCTATCACTTCGCAATTTTGTTCTTTTGCATAGTTATCGATCCATGCCATCATTAATTCGCCAATTCCCTTATTGCGGTAATCGGGATGAATGATCACATTATCAGGCTCAAGATGTTTGCCATTGTATAATTTAACTAGCGTCCACAAACCGCAAATGCCAATTAAATTTTCCTTATCAAATACACCCAAACACTCATAATTCATTTCCATCATCATATCAAGGCGCTTTATTAAAATTTCTTCAGTCAGGTTTGGATTTAAAAGTGCAGCGAGCGGAATAATACTTTTAATGCTTTCTTTTGGAATAAGTTTGATCTTGTACATGTTCTAAATTTTTATGCCCAATAAAGTTACGTCATCAACCTGTTCAACATTTTTGCGCCAATCAAGAAAAGCATTTTCTAAAATTTCTTTTTGATTAGGAAGTGGTTGTTTAACATTGCTGACAATTAGATCTTCAAGTTGTTTGTATTTAAATTTCTTTCCTTTTGGTCCGCCAAACTGATCGGCATAACCATCGGTAATTAAATAAATGATTGTCCCTTCGGTATAGGGAAGATCACGAGTCGTGAATGGCAGAGGATCATCCGTTTTACCAATGGGTTGTTTATTGGCTTTAATTTCTTTCATTGCAGTATCTCCGTTCTCAATATACCAAAGTGCATTGTTAGCACCTGCCCATGTTAAAGTTTTCTTTTTACGGTTAATGCACAGCAACGAAATATCCATTCCGTCTTTAACATCGCCTTCGCTTTTAGCAAATGTTTCTAAAACTAATTCGCGGGCTTTATCTAAAACCTTGCCCGGTTCTGTTAATTTAAACTCTTTTACGCAACGGTTTAAAGCATTTGAGCAAACTACAGAAACCATTGCGCCAGGCACACCGTGCCCGGTTGAATCGGCCGCTGCTAAAAATGTAAAATCTTCCTGATGCTCCATCCAGTAAAAATCGCCGGCAATAATATCTTTAGGAAGATACAATATAAAACTTTCCGGAAAAACCTTCTGTACTAATTTTAAAGGCGGCAAAATTGCGTCTTGCAATCGTTTAGCGTAAGTGATACTATCCGTAATTTCTTTATTTTTTTCATCAACTAATTCTTTTTGATGTTCAACTTCCGCTTTTTGCGCAGTGATAATCCTATTCTTCTTTTTGTTTTGCTGTAAGTTTCTGAATACAACTATAACTAATATCAACACTAATGCAAAACCGGCAGTAAAGGCGTAGCTGATGGTTTTCTGCCGTTTCAATTCCTCCGCTTTTTTATCCCGCTCTGCCTGATTAGCTTTTTCTTTTAACCTTTCTTCTTCTTTTAAACCGGCTTCCTTAGCTTTATATTCTGCCGCTGCAATTTGCTTTACGTTTTCTTCATTGCTGATCGAATCACGCATAGTAATAAAAACTTTTAGCATTTTTAAGGCATCTTTAGAATTATTTTCCAATTCAAAAACATAGGATAAAATTTTTGAGGCGTTTTTTAATTCTTCTAGCGTATTTATTTCTTTTGAGATCGAAAAGCTTTTTTCTGCCGCGGCTTTAGCTTTAGAAAAGTCTTTTAGTTCTAAATAATAAACTGCTAAATGGTTATAAGAACTTGCTAGTTGAGTTTTGTTGCCGGTTTCATCCGCTATTTCAATCGACTTTGTATAACACAACAGTGCCTTTTCCTTATTACCTTGCTCCGCATAAACTTGCCCCATAAGAGTATTGGTAAAAGCCATTTTATCTTTATTGCCGATTTCTTCCGCAATTTTTATGCTTTTACTGAAATAGTTAAGCGAGAGAGCCTTCTCGTCTAATAAAAAATAAGCCATTCCAATACTGCTTAAACTATTACACTCTTGTAATTTTAAACCATTATTTTTAGCAATTCTATAAGCGTCTCCATAAAACTTTAATCCTTTTTTAAATTCCCTTTGAGCATTATAAATATCGCCCATGCAGCTTAAACAAAAGGCAATTTGATTATTGTTTTTATTTTTTTTTGCAATGTCAAGTCCTTTATTAAAATAATCGAGAGCTTTAGGGTAATTATTTTGAGTACGGTAAACTTCACCCAGGCTATTATAACAGATAGTTATTTTATTCAAATCATTAATATCGGTTGAGTAGGAGATTGATTTGTCGTAACATTCAATTGCTTTTGTAAATTCACTTTTAATACGGTGCGACTCACCCTCTGATATAAAACAAAAGGCCAATCTTTTTTTATCATTTATTTTCGCAGCCACAACAATGGCTTTGTTTTGTAATTGTAAAGATCTGTCAATTTCGCCGGATTGGCGAAGAACTTCTGCCTGCCAGGATAAAGATTGAGCAGTTATATTATCCAACTGATATTTTTTAGCGTGATTTTCTGCTCTTTCTAAGAAATAATTAGCTGAGTCGAAATTGAATTTACGGCAATAATAAATACCGAATTTACAAAGCGCGTCACCTTCACCAAATTTATCGCTCAGTTTATTGCTTTGATTTAATTCTTCATTAGCTAAATAGTAAGTAAATGTTCTCCAATTTTCTGCCAACTCACCCAAAATATGAATTTGACCGGTAAATTCTGAAAGTAAATACTTCTTTTTTAAACTGTCGATTAAAGGACTAATAGAAGCTGTATCTTTTATTAATTCGGCAACGTTTTTAGATAAAGTAAGCTGCTGTTTTGGCTTTTCTTCGGTTTTATCTTTTTGAGAACAGCCAATTATAAATAACAAGCTAAGAAAAAACGAAGTGAATTGATTCAAAAATATAAAAAAGGAGTTTGGCTTAACCATTATTCTTTAAAAATAAGAAAAACGTGGGCAAAAAAGACAAAATTTAAAAATTATTTTGAGATGTATTATGGTAAAGCCGCAATTTGACTTTGCATTTGAGTTTGGCTTACAGGCTGCATATTTAATGGTATTGGAAGCGAACCGGGAGCAGGAACTAATGTTGAAAGCACAGCAGAATAATATTGCCCATTGATAACAGAAACTCCTATAATATGAACGCCTTTTCCTTGCGGCATGTTAGAAATACGGAAAATTCCGGGACTTATTTCGAACATAGCGCCCACAGTTAAACTGCCATTAAACGAGAGAAAAACCATCGTATTATTTTTACTAAACATAGAAGCAGTAAGACTAACGGAAACTGCTGTTTTAGGGGCACCAATTGAATCGTACTGAAATCCAACGTTGAGCCACTTTAAAGAATCAAGAGACGCGTGATGATAAACTGTAGCAGTATAAGTAACTTGGGGAATATTACTAACATCCGTACCTAGTGCCCAATATTGAGTTGAATCTATCGCGGTTTCTTCAAGAGTATAATATTTTTTCAATAGAGGTGGAGACGGAGAAGCATCCGGAACATTTACAAAAAAATTTCCGCCTGTATTTAGTCTTAACGATTGTGTGTTCTGGGATGCTGTAGCTTTAACACAAGCTTTTGTAGAAATTAATTTACTGTTTGATGAATTAGCCGCAACACCAGAAAATATAACCTGACTTTTGTTAAGAATTGTTTTTAAGTTTAAAGTTACAATTCCGCCGACTGTTCCGCCCGTAGAAGTAAGAAACGCGTTAGCAGGAATTTCAAAAATTATACTATTATAAGTAATGGTTGAAGCAGAAGTAGCGCTAACTGAAACAGTATACTCAACAGCTCCGTTAGCATTAATTATATCATCAACTGTATTAATTCCTGAGGGAGCAGGTGTTGGAGCTGCCGGTGGTTCGTTAATAGTATCTTTTTTACAACTAAAAGTTATTAAAATTGCTAACGCCAGTGAAAAAATAAAACAAAACTTAAATCGCATTTTCACTATATAAAATTATCACTTACTAAGGTAAAGCAGCAACTTGTGCTTGCATTTGACTCTGACTAACCGCCGTCATTGTTAAATTTATTGTAGGAGCGCCCGGAGCAGGCACAGTTAACGGCATGATAGATGTATAATATTGTCCGTTAATAGCCGCAATGGCCACAATATTAGCATTCATACCTTGAGGCATGTTAGAAATGCGGAAAATGCCCGGACTAATTTGGAAGAAAGCACCAACAGTTAAGCTTCCATTTTTAGAGAGGAAGATCATAGTATTGCTATTACTGAACATAGAGGCAGTTACGCTAACGGTAAGCGCTGTTTTTGGTGCAGAAACAGAATCAAATTGCACACCAACATTCAACCATTTTAAAGAATCAAGTGATGCATGGTGATAAATAGTTGATGAAGTGGTAAAAGTAACCTGAGGAATATTACTAACATCTGTACCTAAAGCCCAGAAAGCCGTAGAATCTGTAGCGGTAACTTTTGGCGCGTAATATTTTTTTTGCGGAGCAGGGGTTGGTGATGCATCAGGTACATTTATAAAAAATCCACCGCCTGTATTTAAACGTAACGATTGTGTGTTTTGTGAAGCAGTAGCTTTAACACAACCTTTTGTAGAAATTAATTTACTATTTGATGAATTAGCCCCCGCACCTGAAAATATTACTTGACTTTTAGTCATGATGGTTTTCACAGTTAAGGCAACTGTTCCTGTAGCTACCGAGCTTGTTGAAGCATTGAAAAAAGCATTAGCCGGAATTTCAATTATATTTCCATTAATGGTAATGGTTGAAGCTGCAGTAGCGCTTACCGACACGGTTGCAGCCGGTGACCCATTTGCCGCTATAATATCAGCAACGCTATTTGCACCGGTCGGAGTAGGAGCGGGTGTTACAGCAGCAGGTTCGTCTGTCGTTTTCTTTTTACATTGTGAAGCAACAAATGCAATAAACACTAAAGCCATTAATAAAGTAAATTTTGATTTCATATAATAGAAATTAAGTTATTTTCAGATGTAGGGATAAATACGTAAACCAAATTTAGTAAATGGAGATGAAAAATGCAAGAAATTTATGATTTGATAAAAAACACTGATTTCCCTCAATGAAGAAGTCGTTTTACCCTTTTAACAATTAATTCAGCTCACAGGTAACGCTTCCTAATCTATCCAATTCAAATAACAGATCATTACTTATAGCAACTTTAATACCTTTTGAGTGGAGTTTTACCGACATGTTTTCATTAACATCTTCTACAAAAAATTCAACATTGCTTTTGCCGTTGTATTGTTTAAAT
Source organism: Bacteroidia bacterium (assembly GCA_035567575.1). Classification (GTDB taxonomy): domain Bacteria; phylum Bacteroidota; class Bacteroidia; order B-17B0; family Aurantibacillaceae; genus JAHEYG01. The sequence goes on along the minus strand of DATMPR010000283.1, from coordinate 1,707 downwards.
AAATTTTCAAGATCAGTAATAAGTTCATCTGTTAATTTACTTAACTCAATTTTAACTTTTAAATTACTGAAAGCTTTTTGTTTTACTTCATCAAGTAATTCTATTTTTTGAATTTTAAATTCTAAACTTCCGGGTTGGTTGTATCGTTCTTGAACTTTACCTTTTACAAAAATAAATAATTGCGGCACCATAAATTTCTGGAACTCCACAAAATCTTTACCAAACAACATGATATCAATAGCGCCATGGTAATCTTCCAAAACAATTTTACCAAACTGCTTGCCGGTTTTAGAAATACGAGTTTCTGTATTCACAATAATACCGGCTAATGTTACATCTTTTCCTTTATAAGGTTCTAATCCTGCTTTTAATAAAGCGCAATTTGTTTTACATAAATGTTCGATCTCTAATTTGTAAGGATCGAGCGGGTGACCGGATATAAAAAATCCAACTACTTCTTTTTCCCTTCCTAATTGTTCCAGAGAGTTCCACGGTTCTATTTTTGGTAATTGCGGCTCATGAACTTCAATTTCATCTTCGCCGCCGAATAAACTGCCTTGTGATGTATCGGTACCATTATTCATCTGGTTACCATATTTTATCATTCTATCCGTTAAAGTACTGCCGTCGGTTTCTAATTTAAAGAACATAGCACGGTGGACCTCAGGAAAACTATCAAAAGCTCCGCTTAATGCTAAACCTTCAACCGATTTTTTATTGATAGCTTTTCCATCTAAACGTTTTGCCAGATCAAATACAGAAGTAAATTTCCCATTCTTATCACGCTCTTCAATTAACAAATTAATTACGTTTTCACCTACACCTTTTATGCTCGACATTCCAAAACGTACGTTTCCATCTGACATTACACTAAATTTACTGTAACCTTCGTTTATATCCGGCCCAAGAACTTTTAAACCCATGCGTTTACATTCTTCCATGAAAAAAGTAATTTTCTCAATTGCACCTGAATGATTTAAAACCGAAGCCATGAATTCAGAAGGGTAGTGGGCTTTTAAATACGCAGTTTGAAACGCTAAATAAGCGTAACAGGTAGAATGTGATTTATTAAATGCGTAACTCGCAAATGCTTCCCAATCTTTCCAAACTTTTTCAGCAACCTTGGTATCATGACCGTTAGCAGCACATCCATCAAGATATTTGCTCTTCATTTTATCAAGAACATCTTTTTGCTTTTTCCCCATTGCTTTACGCAGAGTATCCGCATCACCTTTTGTAAAATTGGCTAACTTCTGACTCAAACGCATAACCTGTTCCTGATAAACAGTAATACCGTAAGTTTCCTGCAAAAATTCTTCCATGCCCTCGAGATCGTAAGTGATCTTCTCTCGGCCATGCTTACGGTTAACGTAATTTGGAATGTAAGCCAATGGTCCCGGACGATATAAAGCGTTCATCGCGATCAGATCATTTATGCTATCAGGTTTCAGATCTTTTAAATATTTCTGCATTCCATTACTTTCAAACTGAAATATTCCGTTGGTTTCACCTTTTTGAAATAATTCTAATGTCTTTGTATCAGTTAAATCAATTGCGTCAATGTCGATTTCGATATTATGCCCTTTTTTAATTAGAGCAAGCGCATCTTTAATGATGGTTAATGTTTTTAATCCAAGGAAGTCCATCTTTAGTAAACCTGCCGATTCAGCAACCGAGTTGTCGAATTGCGTCACCAACATATTACTA
>DATMPR010000282.1:0-9267 GCA_035567575.1 Bacteroidia bacterium | reverse complement strand
GTAAATTCATTAGATCTTAGAAAAACTTCAAGTACAGATATAATATCAACGGGAAGGGATTGTTTCCTGAATTTTTATAATAGATTTAACCACGAAATTTTTTATTTAAAAGGAGGTATTGGCGGAACCTTAAAACCTGAAAATGCAGATTTAAAAGAGACATTAGAGGCATACTCCAAGTTTTATGACAAAAACAAAGCTGATATGAGCCATTATTTTAGGACTTTGTATCACTTAATAAAATTTATTGACAATTCAGATATTCAAAATAAGAAACAATATACTTCGATTGTTCGAGCACAACTTTCCAGTTACGAGCAAGTTTTATTATTCTATAATTGCCTACATGAAAATGGAATTGAAAAATTCAAACCATTAATTGAAAGGTATTCAATCTTTAAAAATATAGACGGTTCATTAATTCTAAATAAAAATCTTAAAGCAGAATATTTAGGCACTGCATATGGGCAATAAAAACTATTAGTAACATGAGGCAATAGTTTTAGCGGAGCGTTAGTTATTAACTAAGACTTGCTACAAATCGTAGCAAGCAATTATTTTGTTTATAGCTAACTTTGCCCAATGCAACTAATCACAAAACTCATAAAAGACAAACCCATTTTACTTGGTGTAAAATACGAATCCGAATACCGAGCCATTCAGAAATACAAAGATTTTGGGTTTGACTTTGAAAAATCCTTTCACGCCGAGATCGAAATTATAACCCACACAAATTTAAACCTTACTCTGGTCTGCGACAACGGCGATAAATTTGTGTATCGGGATTTAGAATTTAACGGGAGAAAATTAAAAATGTTTTTTGATTACGTAAAACAAAATACGCCGTTTACATTTGTTCATTTTTATACACATTTGGATAATGAATTAGTAGCGCAAGATCGTTACAGCAGAGAAAAATATGTTCGGGTAACCGGTTATACAATAAAGCAGGCACATTAAAGCGCCGAATAACATCAATCCCCTGCAAGCCCCGTCCCTAAAGGCTTTTAGAGATTTTCCCCAATGAAAATATTAAAATGTTAAATAAAATTTTAACATTTCCCCTCCTTAAACACAATTTTCCCAATGAAAATCCGTTTTTCTAATAATAAAAAAATCGTAAAATTCTGAGAAAAATGTTTCAAAGCGAGAATTCTTTGCAACCAAAGCAGAGCGCAGTCCGTTATAATAGTAGGTTTCAGCAAATTAGAAAGAAACCATTTATGTAACAAAAAAATAAAACCATACGTCAGGCATGAAACATAGCTACAATGAATTTTAAAAACATAGGCGTATGGGCAAAGTGACTCCCTCTAAAAAAATCGTCAGTATTCGGGACTATAAACTCAAAGAACTGGCGGGCGTTTACGGACTATCTCCGTATCTGATGCGAAAACGGATAAAGAAGCATCTGAAAAAAATCGGTGAACCCGATGGACAATATTATTTGTTCGAGCAGGTTCAGAAAATTTTTGAGTTAATTAAACTACCCTCTAATATAATCATAGTTTAATTTTTAAATAACAGGTTCGCTCCAATTAACCCCTCCATCCTCTGTTCTAAGAGAACCGACCTGCAAACTCAAAGCCTGTCAATCCTGACAGGAAGCACCCAAAAGAATTAAATAAAAAAATTGGCAACAGAATTTTTTAAAAATTTTCGTGTGGCATCGCCATACCTGAATAATTAAACAAATAAAAAAATGAAACTGTTGCAAATATTAATGTCATCCAATAGCCAAACGGTGCTTTGCCTGATAATAGTGATCGCCAATATTGATTACATCGGCATAGCAGACTACTGTATAAAAGCCGTTCTCGGCTCACTTATTTGGTTCGGTTTTAAAATGCTTTCTGATAAGTATTCTGATAAACAAAAAAAAGAACTTGATAACGACGATATAAACGATTTGAATAAATAAGAAAATGAATCCGCTGTTTTACATATTAGTTTTTGGACTTGGCATTTTTGCACTCGCAAAAACGGGAGACCTTGCAAAGACCGCAATCACAGCGGGGCAACTATCGGTACGGATATTAAGCGTCGATAAATTAAAAAGCATTGCAGGCGGATTGGAACTCTCTTTCAGCATTGCGATTGACAATCCAAGTAACCGCACACTTTCTTTGAAAAAACCATACATAAGAATCTTAATGAACGGTAATGAAATCGCCAACAGTTCACCGTCGGGAATAATAACAACCATTAAAGCCAATGACAGAACAACGATAAAAGGGATCAGCATTGGTGTACCATACAGTAATATTCCAAGCGTATTTATTGCCCTCACCGCAAATAAAAAAACAAATGCCGTCATCACCATTGAAATAAAATTGGAAGCGGACGGGATAAAAGCAACCGACAGCAGAAATTATAAACTCGATGATTTGATCGGAATGTTCAATACATAAGCAATGAATGATTTAACTAAAATATTAAAAATAGAGAACATAGGTTATGTTGCCAATAACAATCCTTTTAGGGCTGTTCTGGACGGGAATGAGTTTAGGGGGCTCATTCCCGCACCGGAATGGTACGAGGAAATTGTCAGGCGTGATGCAACGGTAGATGATACCGTAGCGGAAATGAAAAAGCTAATTAAAAGCTGTGCGTGGCAGACAAAAGGACTCGCTGAAAGATTGAAAGGCTCAAATATATATGACACTTGCGGAAAAGTCTGGAACTTTTTATTTACCCATATTAAATACAAAGAAGATGATAAAGGAAAAGAACAATTAAGAACTCCCGCCCTTAGCTGGGAAGTAAGAAGGACAAGAGGAATTGATTGTGACGACTTCTCCATTTTTTGCTCCACCATTCTTTTAAACTTGGGCATCCCGCATTATTTACGGATCGCCCGTTATCCAAAAAAAGATTATTTCCAACACGTTTATGTGGTTGTTCCCAAACAGAACAAAAGCTACATAACCGTAGATGCTGTACTCGATGAATTCGATGCAGAAAAAGAACCAATAGAAACAAAAGATTTTTTAGTCATGGACAATTCAAAATTAAACGGTATTGATATATCCGTATTGGGTAGCATCGGGGACGATGTATTTGATGAATTATCAGGAATTTTAAACGGTGACGATTTCGGCGGGCTTGATGGCATCGGCGGACAAGATGAAATTTCCGAAGAAGAAGGGTTGAATGCTATTTATAATCACCTAAACAGGACAAGGGATTTTATCAGAAAACACCCTCGCTTTATTCAGCAGGTTGAGCACCCGAATAGTTTTTTAGGGATGCTCGATTACGCAATCGGATATTGGAACACCGATAAACGGGACGAAGCGCTAGGCATTTTAGAAGAACAGGAAGAAAACATGAACATCATAAACGGACTTGGCGATATGCCGGACGGTTACGAAGACGTTGGTTTATTCTATGGCTTGGATGGAATGAACGGCGTTGCGCTTTTAGGAAAAGCAAAATCGAAAAAAGGTTTTTTCAAAAAAGTAAGAGATGTTGTACAAAAAGCCAAAAGTAAAAGCGGTCGCAGAGAACTTTTGAGAAAAGCGGCGAAAAAATTTATCCGCTTCGACCCAGCCGTAACAACTGTAAGAGTCGGTATCATAGCTGCTCTAAAAACAAACTTTGCAAAAATTGCGAGCCGTTTAAAAATCGGTTACTACACCGAAGAAGAAGCAAGAAATCACCATCTCGATATGGAGCAATGGCGCAAAGCCCGTCAGGTATTAAAAGATGCAGAAGGACTTTTCGTTAATAAATTTCAGGGCAAGCCTGAGAATTTCCGCAGAGCAATTTTAAGAGGACGCGCGGGCGGATTAAACAGCATCGATGATATAGATGATTCAATGGACGGGCTTGGCGTTTATGTTGCCGCCGCCACAACAGGAGGCGCGGCGACAGCCGCAGCTGCCGCTACACCTTGGATAAAAAAGGTTTTGGATCTGATGAAAAAAGTGGATTGGGGAAAACTCATCGGAGCAGCAAAAAAATCAGGCTTGTTTAACAGAAAAAAGAAAAAAGCCGAAAAAGAAATGGAGCAGGACGAAACAGCTTCAGCAAGAGAAACAAATTCAGGAGATGAAAATAATTCTAATACTAAAGAAAATGAAAATACGGCTGAAGAAAAATCCACTTCAATTCCTAAAGAGGATAGTAAAGATAATGGTGGTGGTTCGCAAAGTAATCCCGAACAGGCGGGAGAAAAAACAGAACCCGAAACGATGGATAAGCCTGAAACCAAAACGGAAGAATCAGGATCACAGAACACGGAAAATACAGAGAGTGGCGACAAAAGTAATCTGCCCGCAACGACCGAAACAAATACCGCCGCCGAAACCGGCAGGTCGGCAATGAAAACCGTCACAGAAGGCGAAGGCTTTTTTGATAAAGCTAAAACATGGGTGAAAGATAATCCCGGTACTTCCGTAGCAATCGTGGGCGGAACAGTGATCGGCATTTGGGGACTTAGTCACTTATTGAAAGCAAAACCAAAACAATCTTTATCGGGAGCGAAGCGTGGAAGAAAGAAAAAAGGAAAAAATAAATCACATCCGCCAAAAGCATTGCAGGGAACAAAACGCAAACGTGGCGGTGGCGGAAGTCCAAAACAAATTAATCTGTAACGGTAATGAGAATTAAAAAATTGAAAAGATGAAAAAGAGAATTGAAATAATTAAAAAGAACGCCATTACCGAAACCAAAAAAGTTGGCTTAGTCATACTTGGTTACATCAGCGGTAAAGGTTTGGCCTACGGCATAGATAAGCTCGCAGAAAAATATCCCGATTATGAAATGGCGGCTAAGATTGCTAAACCGATTGTTCTCGGTGGCGGTGGCTTATTATTAAGTTACGGTACGACCGATGATGAAATGCTTGCAAAATATTTAGGCTATGGTCTTGTTACGGCGGGAACGGTTGAAGGATTAAAATTAATTCCATTCGCCAAAGAAATTTTAGACGGCGTTGGTGATGATGTAAATACCTATTACACTGAAAGCGATAAACCCGCTATTGATTTAGGAAACTTTGGTCTGAACGCACTTCCTGTTGCCACATTCGGCATGGAGGATGCGCCCTCTGTAAAATTGGAACTTCCTGTTCTTGATGAAAGCGTGGGGAATTTAGGTTACAATCCTGCACAGAATGATTTGGGATATAATCCCGCGCAAAATGATTTAGGATATAATCCTTCCCAGACCGAAGATGATATTAAGGGAATTCTGTAAAGGAACAAAAACGATTTACTAAAAAATTAAAAAAAAGGGAAATAGTTCCCAAATAAAAATTTAAAAAAAAGAAAAATGGAAAATGATGAATTATTGGGAGGCGAATATACGAATGTCGCTGACCTATTGGGAGAGAGCCCGGATTTTTCGGAAATGTTAGGACGCATTTCACGCCTACCCAAAGACCAACAAGGTAAAGCGATCATCGCACTTACCAAACGTCCAGATGCAACCATTGCCGGAAACAGCTCACGCATCGAGTTTGAAAAAAAGTTCCGCCAGTTACCCAAAGAAATACGCGAAGGGTTATTAAAAAAGCGTTTGCAATTAGCCGACACACGTTTTTACGTGATAAAGGATGTTGCCACCAAAACATTTATAGACATGATTTTGGGAACAGACCAAAAGAACGTTGGTTTAGGAAACTTAGCCAATGCCAAACTTGAAAAAGATAATTGGTTTATCCTTTCTGCTTTGCGTTTGCTTTATGCAGAAAGCGCAGGCGGAATGTTCGTTGCTGATTTCACTCACATTTCGCCTGTAATCCGCAATGGTGAGTTTGAATTTGAAGCAGGCAACAAAAAATTAGTTGGCTTGATCTCTAACGATGTTTTTGACACCATCGGAAGAACCGATGTGCCGACAGGTTATTACAAATTCGAGTCGGTTAAAGTAATCGAACCGCAGGTAGAAATAAAAATGCCGATAAAATTTGCGGCAGCCGCAGCCGCCAACGCCTTTTTAAAGGTGGTGTTTATCGGCACAAGTGTAATACCGTTCTAAAAAAATTAAACCCGGTTACTAAAAACGGCAGGACTTTTGGGAAGTTCTGTATGTAGAGATGAAAGTTGTAAACCTCTTTTAAAAAGACTGGCACACCGCTCTAAAAAGATATTCAAAAACATTCTTCCCAAAGTCCTGCCTACCGGGTTTTCCTGCGGTTACGAACCGCAACGTTTATAAAAACTAAAACACCAAATAAAAAAATGAAACCGAAAATAAAATATCAGCAGTTTACCTTAAATGTTCCCGCAGCGGGTGCGGTTATTCCCATTGATGAAGAAACGGACAAGCTGTATAATAAGGTAACAGGGATAAACATAGTAATAACCGACAGCAATAATATTTTTAGCACGCTCGCTCTGCAAATAAATACGGTCGAAGTGTTTCCTGATGGTTTTGAAATAATCCGCATTTTATTTCGTCCACAAGTACCATTTGGTTATGAGTACCACGAATTAAATGAAAAAGCAGGCGGTAGCAGGGTGAAAGGAACATTTACCGATGTGAATACGGGAGCAGCTTATCCTTATAAGGTGATTATTTCTTTGCGGTTAGAAAATGAAGAAGGCAAATAAAGAGCAAAAAATAAAATGGACATCAAAGAAAAATATAAGCCTTATAACTTTTCCGCAACAAAGTGTTTTGTAATTGAACTCGGTGTAATCGCTAACGGCACTTATAAAATTGAAAAGAAGTTACCCGTAGAAATAAAAACTTTAAAAGGTATTTATGTTACGTGTAGTGCTGTTACTACTCAAAAAATTGTCGGGATAGTGAACTTATTTTTTAATGAAGGGAGCTTAAAAAATTTCGGGATGGGAGTAATGAACAGCAAATTAATAAATGACCATTCAAACCCTATACCTATAAATGAAGAAATAAAACCAAACAGTACGATGCAGGGCGTTTATTATCACAGACCAATCGTAGACTCATACCCTTTTACAATTAAAATTTATCTGCATTACGACGAAGTCGCTACGAGCGACACCGAGCCATTACGAATGGCAACGATAATTAATTAAAAATAAAAACGAACCAAAATAAATAGCCACTCACAAAAAAATGAACTACGAGGCAGGCATAGAATTAGCACACCAGCGAATGAGGGAAATCGGCAAGAAATCCGAAGAGTATCATATTGAAGTGGTGACTGTGGTTGGTACGTCTGCCGAAAGAGCGGCAGGAAGGATTCAGGTCAAAGCCTACAACCAATATTACTACTTAATCAATTTTGAAAATTATTATGGCCTTGAAATACTGTCAGACACGGGCTATTTTAATTCATTTGACTTTACTAATAATACAATTTTAGAATTCACAGGCTCAATCATTATACAAAAATTAAGCCCGGCTGCAATTTGGAGCATAAGCGCGGATGATGGCAGTAATCAAAATCATCCCGTTGTTTTTATTAAAGCAACAATCTTTTAATTTTTTGCTAAGAACCAACTAACCGCCAATGAGCAATCAATCACCATACGATCAGATACGCTTCATTAACGATGTCATAAAAGACAGGGCGCAGAAAAATGAAAAAACATTTTTCTCGGTGAAGCTTGACCGCATGGGCGTGCAAACCCCGCTTGTTACAAAAGAAGATGGAAGTGTGTTTTACGAAACAATGATTCAGTATTTAACAAGGTATGAACTCTCGGCGCTCATCATAGAATTATATCACGGCAAAAGCTATAACATAAAAGAGCCGTTCCAAACAATTAAGATAGCGGTGAAACGAAACCAAGATATTTCACTGGGTAATACCGATAAAAACATCACGGAAATTACAGAAACAGAAACTTTAATCAATCCCGAAAAACATTTTTATACGCTCGCTGAAAAAGAACGCCAAAACATTATGCTTGAGTTTCGCATCAAACAACTGGAATGGGAGAATGAAATTTTAAAAAAGAAAAACAAAAAGAAAAAAGAATACATACAGGAACTTGAAAAGGAACTTGACAAGACTGAAAAGAACAAAAAAAATTCTTTAGGCAATGTTGCACTTGGAAATGTCGCCTCAAACGCTTTAACAACTTTTGCAAAAAGCGAATTCGGTATTGGGATTTTAAAAAATGTTTTCGGAGCGAAGCAGGAAGTTTTAAATGGTCTGTTGGGAATTGATGAAAACAGCAATCCATCAGAAAAAGGAAAGGAAGCTGAAACCAATTCTAAAGTTTCTATTGTTACGGAAACTAAAGAAACTAAAAAAGACCTGTCGGGGAATGATAAAATCAGGCTTCAGATCATAAAATACATTAATGATTTTATGCTGAATGCAGACGATGGTGTTCTGCGTTTATATTATGAACTCATTAAGCTTTTAGGCAAGGACGTAAAAACCATGCAAAATATTTATTTACAGTTAAAAGAACTCAGGAAGAATGGCGCGCTAAAAAATTCTACCAATGATTCTGCAACTGAAAAGAAAACTGAAGAAGCGAAAACCGAAAACAGCAAGGGCGTAGATGATTCATAAGCCATTACGAGTCGCTACGAGCGACACCGAATGAAAAAAACTAAATAATTAAAAATTAAAAAAAAGAAATTATGAAAAAGTTAAAAATATATTACGTAGACTGGTTCTCTCCGCCACGCAGGGCAATGACCATACCTCCCTTTGGGATCTTCGTTGATTGGCACTGGAAAGGATGCAAGCATATTTTAGTACACCATAAGGAACATTGGAGACAATATTTAAGATTAGGTTTCTTTTTGTTCTACATACGGTATTTTCTTCAGTTACTAATATTTGGACATGATGAAATGCCAATGGAAGTAGATGCCCGCTATAAAGAAGCACTTTACCGCAGAACACATTGGATACACGACCATCATCGTCCAATACGCAGAAAAATTATTAAGAGAAAAAGAAAATGAAGTACGAAATTAAAATATCAATAGAGGCAAAAGACGAAGCAACTGCTTTGGAAATTGTGAGAGCATTAATAGAAATAAAGAATAATCTTTCTGATAATGACTTAAAGGAACTCGCAAAACTTTTAAAAAGCAATCCGTCTATTGTGAAAACCGCAAAGAAACTTTTGGGATAAGTGGGCAAAAATAATGAATCGCAAAATAAATATTAGCCAAGAAAGTAATAACAAAGCTTATAAAGTTATAGGCGCACTAATTCTATTGTTCTTGGGTAATAAAGTTTATTCAACGCTCCGAAAAAATGCTTCCGAGAATCAAATGGATACAAGTCCCGAAGCAGGACAAGCCGTTACATTAAGACAAGCTGTAAATCCGTCGGGTAATTGGTGGATGAGAAGATTTGAC
>DATMPR010000281.1:0-12470 GCA_035567575.1 Bacteroidia bacterium | reverse complement strand
GATCCGTTTGCACCTGTTACAGTGTACGTTGTTGTAACAATTGGATTAACGGTAACTGTTGCGCCAACTAAAGCGCCGGGATTCCATGTATAGGTTGTAGCACCGGATGATGTTAAAGTAACGGTACTAGCTGAGCAAAGCGTTGCAGAAGAAGCAGCCGCGGTAACTGTGGGAGTGGTAGTAACCGTTAGGGTTACTGTATTCGTATTTGTACAACCAGAAGCATTTGTTCCGATAACGGTATAATTTGTTGTGGCGATAGGCGTAACTGTAACTGTCGCACCTGACAAAGCACCAGGCATCCACGTATAAGAAATTGCGCCTGATGCAGTCAAAGTACCGCTCGTACCGCTGCCGGTACAAATTACTGTTGGATTAGCAACCGCAGTTACTGTTGGACTCGGATTAACTGTTACAAATACTAAAGCTGAATTTGTACAAGTTCCATTTGAACCAATTACAGTATAAGTTGTATTTGAAGCAGGAGTTACAACTACAACCGCACCTGCTAATGCACCCGGATTCCAGGTATATGTTACAGCCCCGCCTGCAGTTAATGTTAAAGATGTTCCTGCACAAACTGTTGAAGAAGATGCGGAAGCCGTAACTGTTGGAACTGTGTTGACCGTTGTTTGTACAGTTTGTGTAGACGAACAAGAACCATTAGCTCCGGTTACTGTATAAATTGTTGTTACAAGCGGGGACACTACCACTGTAGCACCTGATAAACTTCCTGGCATCCATGTATAAGTTGTAGCTCCCGAAGAAGTTAATGTTGCGGAACTTCCTACACAGATCGAAGGAGGATTACTTACCGCGGTTATTGTTGGATTTGGATTAACAGTTAATATAACGGTGTTCATCCCTGTACATGATCCGCTTGTTCCGGTTACTGTATACGTTGTTGTAATGGCAGGATTCACTACAACAGAAGCCCCGGTTAAAGCGCCCGGCATCCATGTATAAGTTGTTGCGCCGGTAGATGTTAAAGTTGCAGAACTTCCTGCGCAGATCGGATTCGGATTTGCACTTGCTGTAACTGTCGGACTAGGGTTAACTGTTATGGAAATTGTTTTGGTATCGGTACAAGTTCCTGTAGCACCGGTTACGGTATAAATTGTTGTTGTTACAGGTGTCACAATAACTGAAGCGCCTGATAAAGCACCCGGCATCCAGGTATAAGTAGTGGCGCCTGATGCATTAAGCGTAGTAGAGTTTCCTGCACAAATAGTTGTTGAAGGACTCGAAACAGCAACGGTAGGAGTGGCGGTAACCGTTAGTGTTACAGTATTGGTATTGGTACAGCCGGAAGCATTTGTTCCGGTAACGGTATAGTTTGTTGTTGCAGCAGGCGTAACTGTAACTGTTGCGCCCGTTAAAGCACCCGGCATCCATGTATAAGTTAAGGCACCTGATGCGGTTAATGTACCGGTTGTTCCGCTGCCTGAACAAATTACAGTCGGATTAGCAGCTGCAGTAACTACCGGGGCAGGATTTACTGTAACTGAAACCATTGCAGAATTTGTACACGTTCCATTTGCTCCAATAACAGTATAAGTTATACTCGAAGCGGGTGTAACAGTAACAACTGCGCCTACTAATGCACCCGGATTCCAAGTATATGTTGTAGCGCCGCCGGCTGTTAAAGTTACAGGAGTGCCATCACAAACAATCGATGGAGATGCCGAAGCTGTAACTGTTGGAACAGTATTTACTGTTGTTTGCACAGTTTTACTTGAAGAACAAGTTCCATTAGAACCTGTCACCGTATAAATTGTGGTAACGATTGGAGAAACTACCACTGAAGCACCGGATAAACTTCCCGGCATCCAAGTATAAGTTGCAGCTCCGGATGAAGTTAATGTTGCTGAACTTCCGGTACAAATGGAAGCTGGATTGCTCACCGCGGTCAAAGTTGGAGTTGTATTTACCGTTAACATAACGGTTTGCGTACCAGGGCAGGCTAACGTATTTGTTCCTGTTACAGTATAAGTCGTAGTCACTCCGGGACTCACAGAAACTATTGATCCTGTTAACGCACCCGGATTCCAGGTATAACTTGTGGCACCGGAAGCTGTTAATGTCGCGCTGCTTCCTGCACAAATTGCAGTAGGTGAACTTGATGCAGTTATAGTTGGACTGCTGCCAACGGTAATTGCTAATGTTGTAGTACCGGGACATCCTCCGGCTGAACCGGTAATAGTATAAATAGTGCTTACAGTAGGACTTAATGTAACCAGATTTCCGGTAATATTTCCGGGATTCCATGTATAAGTTAATGCACCTGAAGCTACGCAATTTGCCGTACCTCCGGGACAAATAGTACCTGATAAATTAAATGCGGAAATTATGGGAGGTGTGCCGACCGTTATAGAAATGGTTGTTGAACCTGTACAAGTTGCGTTACTTCCGTATAATGTATAGGTGGTATTTACAATTGGTGATACGGCAACAGTTGGGCTAATAACGTTACCGGGCTGCCATGTATAAGAAGAAGCACCGCTTCCTGTTAAGGTAACGGAACCGGGAGCACAAAATGTATTTGATGAGGCTGAAGCAACAACTGTTGGTGTGTTAACATTAATTTGAACTGTAGAAGTAGCAGCGCCGCTGCAATAACTCATCGTTGCAGTGTAATTTCCTGAAGACAATGGACACGCTGTTGCAGTTAAACCCGCGGCTGAAAATCCACCTGGTCCTGACCAGTTCACACTATAACTTGGAGCTGCTGTGGGATAAAAACGCCACGACTCGTTAATTGCTGTCCATGGAGTTAATGTATTACGTGTAGGCGAACCATAGGCCACAGTTCCGTTTCCGTTCTGGATACCAATTAATCCCCTTCCGTTATTCCAAGTCAAACAAGCGGTACTGTTTACAATATTTACCGCTATTTGATTTGTTGTTTCATAAAGTATGATCTGAAAAGAAGATAATGGGGTAGCACAAGAAAATAAAGTTACGCCGCTCCAATAAGCTATAAACTGCCGGCATGGCGCAACACCGGTTGTATAGGTACGGACAACCCCACCGGGCAACGGATTATAATCCCTATAAGCACCACAAATAGTGTTTCCCGGATGTTCAATTAAATTTGGTAAAATAGCTGTGTTTATCCATGATTCCGGTCCGTTTGCAAATGATAGATCAAAAGTGATCTCACCATTAGAACCTACAAGAAGTTTGCTGTACGTATTTCCGAAATAACAAAATTTAAAACCAATATTGATCGAGTCACTCCATAGATCGTCAGACGAAGTAGCGAAGGCATTGTTACCGCCAAAATACGGCATGGTGGAATAACTTACTGAAGCATAAGAATAGGTTGTTGTTGAATTTGGAGGAGCTACAACCGATGCTGTTAAATTAGCGCATTGCCCTGCGCACACAAATGTGGAAGGTCCCGTACTAACTTGGGCATTAATACTGGGTACAAAACATGCCTGCGCAGAGGCTTGTTTTTGAATTAAGGCAAACAGTACAAAAAAGTAAAGACCGTTTTTAAAGAAATTCTTCATAGGTATTAATTTAAAAATGTTGTTTTAGAGATCTAATTAATTCTTGTATTTATCCCATCAAAAAGATGCGGGTTTTTTACATCTACAGAATTAATTTTCTGTAATTCACTTTTGTTTAACTGCGAATCGATTTTATCGACTGGTTTCGGGGATGAAAAAAAAGAAGTTTCCTTATCTGAAAGTTTAAAGTATTCAAGAGGAGTATTGGAATTTTTAGTTAAAAAATCCAAACACTTTTCTCTAATCAAATAGGCAATGTCGGCACTTTTATTTTGGTTTGAAGAAAAAAGTTTCACTGAAGCTATTTGAAATCTTAACAGTTCTTTAACAGTCGCATCAATTGCAGGATCGTTCAAGTTTATAGAATATTTTTGGACGCTTCGAATAGCAATGTCGTTCTTGTTAATGAAGGTTTTGAGTAAATCTGAGTTTTGCGCTTTTGTGTTAAAAAAAACAACTAAAAAAACACACATGGTCAGGCATTTGGTAAAGTTCTTCATCATATAAAAATCTAGAATGCAAAAATTAACATTTTTTTGTGAATAATAAAATTTTTGGCTCGTTTAGACTGATTCTATTTAAGAAAATACTTTATATATATTTGTAAATCAGTATTTTGAAAATTTGCTTGCAAAAACCTTAACATATTACTCTACATTTTATACCTCATAGGTTGATAACTTTTCGGGCGCTTCATTTATTGGCTAAAAATAATCCTATGAGTTAAAAATTCTGAAAATAATAAATGTGAGGGATTGCTAAATTAAACCCTCATTTTTATATGTACATTTGCTTTTTATGAGTAACATTATTTCTCTTTTACCCGAACATGTAGCCAATCAAATAGCAGCGGGCGAGGTAGTTCAGCGTCCTGCCTCTGTGGTAAAAGAATTACTCGAAAATGCCATTGATGCCGGAGCAACCCAGATAAAATTAATAGTAAAAGATGCCGGCAAAACCCAAATTCAGGTAATTGATAATGGTTCAGGCATGAGTCCGTTTGATGCACGCATGTGTTTTGAACGCCACGCTACTTCAAAAATAAAATCGGCCGATGATCTATTCACACTTCATACTAAAGGTTTCCGGGGTGAGGCTTTAGCAAGTATTGCAGCAGTTGCACAAGTTGAATTAAGAACAAAACAAAATTCAGAGGCTGTTGGACAATTAATAGAAATTGAAGGTGGAAAATTTGTTCAGCAAAGCGAATGTCAGTGTGCTGACGGAACTTCTTTTAGCGTAAAAAATCTTTTTTACAATATTCCTGCACGCCGCAATTTTTTAAAAGAAGATTCAACGGAATTGCGCCATATCATTGATGAATTTGAACGTGTTGCTTTACCGCATTCCGATATTCATTTTATAATGTACAGCAACAACAACGAAATATTTAATTTGCCGCCGTCGGGCGCGATAAAACGTATTATGGGATTATTTAGTAATTCCATGAATCAAAAACTGGTTCCCATTGAGCAAAATACGGATGTTGTAAACATAAAAGGCTATTTAGGCAAACCGGAAACTGCACGTAAAAAACGCGGCGAGCAATATTTTTTCGTCAACAACCGGTTTATTAAAAGTCCGTATTTAAATCACGCAGTTTATGAAGCGTACCGCGAATTAATTGCCGGTGATGCTCATCCTGCATGGTATTTATTTTTAGAAGTGGATACAAAAAATATCGACGTTAATATTCATCCCACAAAAACTGAAATAAAATTTATCGACGATAAAACAATTTACGCTTTATTGCATAGTTCTGTTAAGCGGGCATTAGGAAAAGCAAATGTTGGTCCGAGTTTGGATTTTGATTCGGAAATGAGTTTTAATATTGATACCAACACAAGTAACCGCACAATTGAACCGCCGAAGATCAATTATAATACAGAATATAATCCTTTCAAAAATCAAAATTATAAACCGGTTGAAACTGAATTAGAAAGATCAAATAAAAAAAACTGGGAGGTTTTGTACGATGGTTTTAAAAATAATCCTGAAGAGTTAATTGACGTTCCGCTCGAAAATCAAATTGCCGGACAAAAGGAATTAAGAAATGAAACCATTACGTATAAAGTATTTCAAATTTCAGGAAAATATATCGTCACCGCTTTTAATGATGATATTGTTCTAGTTGATCAGCAGCGGGCGCACGAGCGGATCTTGTATGAGCATTTCTTAAATTCAAAAGAGCAAAAACCAATTTCAACACAAAAAATTCTATTCCCGCTTCATATTGAATTAAGTACAAACGATTTTGTATTGATGCAAAATTTGGGAACTGAATTTAAATTATTAGGTTTTGATATTGAGCCTTTCGGAAAAAATAATATTGTAGTAAATGGCACTCCGGCCGAGCTGGGCGAATTTAATGCACAACAAATGATAGAAGGTGTTTTAGAAAATTACAAATTGAATTTGCTCGATAAAAAAATGGATATCCACGATAATTTATGCCGTGCTTTAGCAAAAAATACCTGCATAAAATATGGAAAAGATCTGGTGGAAGCCGAAATGCAAATGATAATTTCACATTTATTAGATTGCACCGATCCATTGTATTCTCCCAATGGAAAACCGGTGATGATGGAAGTGAGTCAGGAAGAAACAGAAAAGTTTTTTAAGCGTTAACGACATGAGTTACCAGGAATTCAGACCCCGCAGTTTTCAAACACTTCCGCTTGTTATCAAAAATTTATTGATAATAAACATACTTATGTATGCTGCAAAAGTTGTGTTTGCACAAAGTTTAGGAATTGATCTGGATAAATATTTGGGATTGCATTATATTACGGCATCCGACTTTAAACCTTACCAGTTCATTACTTATTTGTTTATGCACGGCGATTTTACGCATTTGTTTTTTAATATGTTTGCTGTTTGGATGTTTGGTTCTGTTTTAGAAAATGTATGGGGAGCCAAGCGATTTATATTTTATTATCTGGTTACAGGTTTGGGCGCCGCATTAATACAATACATTGTTTTTTATTTTCAGATTGAAGAAGTAAATGCGCAAATTGCAAACTTAATGCAAACGCCGGGTTTTTCCGCTGAAGATAATTTATCACTCATTCATCAAAAAAGCGAATTTTTAAACAATCTTACTGTCATTGGTGCTTCCGGTTCATTATTTGGTTTGCTGCTTGCGTTTGGAATGATGTTCCCAAATACTTTATTGTATGTTTATTTTTTGGTTCCTGTAAAAGCAAAGTGGTTTGTCATAGCTTATGGCGCCATCGAATTAATTTCCGGTTTAAGAGCTAACCCAATGGATAATGTTGCACATTTTGCACATTTGGGCGGTATGCTTTTTGGTTTTATTGTAATTATGATCTGGAAAAAAAACCGTAACTTTTATTTTTAAAAATGTCGGTTCTCGATAACATAAAAACTACTTTTCAGCAGCAAAGTAAATTAACCGTACTTATTATTTTAAATGTATCGGTTTATTTAACTTTGAATATCTCGAGCAATATTGGCCGGATATCTTTAACAGAATATTTTGCAATGCCTCTTACGGCGAATGATTTTATTTATAAATTCTGGACTGTTTTCACTTATATGTTTACGCATGTAGATCTAATGCATATTTTATTTAATTTGTTGTTATTGTATTTTTCGGGACGGTTATTTTATTCGATTTTAGGAGAGAAACGCTTGGTGTATGTTTATGTGATGAGCGGTGTTTTAGGCGGCGCGTTGCTTTTACTTTTAGCAATTATTTTTCCGGAAGTGTTTGCAGGAGGTTATTTGCTCGGCGCATCCGCGGCCGTTTTAGGAATTATTATGGTAATGGCTGTTTATACTCCGGATTATCCGGTTTTTGTTTTTTTCCTCGAAATGCGATTTAAATATTTCGCGCTTCTTGTTTTTGTAACAAGTACTGTCATTGATTTTGCTTCAAATACAGGTGGAAAAATTGCACATATTGGCGGCGCACTTTTTGGCTTGCTATACGGTTATCAGTTAAAAAAAGGAAATGATATTTTTGAGTTTTCTTTTTTGTCAAAACCAAAGTCAAAAATGAAAATTGTACATAAAAATACATCTTCCGCAGGGCAAAGAGCTGATAATGTGGATGAAAGCTACCTCAATAAATTGCTTGATAAAATATCAAAAAGCGGTTACGATAGTTTAACAGCAAAAGAAAAAGATGATTTATTCAAGCTTTCGCAAAAAAAATAAGTTTTAGGTTTAAAAAGGTTTTTCTAACTTGTGTGCCTGTATTTATGCGCTTTAGAGTTGCTTGCATAGTTTTTGTTTTTGTTACATCTTTTCTTCAATCATTTGCCCAAACCAAAGGCAAGACGCCGGAAGTTGAAGAAGGTGATGAACATTTTAAACATGGTAATTATATCATGGCTCTCCCTATTTACCGAGATGTTTTTAAAGCAGACCCAAAGAATAAAAAAGTTGAATACAAATTAGCTTTATGTTATCTGAACACAAACTACAACCGGACAGAAGCAGTTAAACTTTTAGAGGATATTACAAAGGATCCAAAAATTGAAGAAGAAGCGTGGTACAATCTCGGGCACGCTTATCACTTAGCCGGTAAAATGGATGATGCTATTACTGCTTTCGAAAAATATAAAAAGTTAGTTCCCAAAAAAGCAACCGAAACCGATCGTCAAATTGGAATGTGTAAAAATGCAAAACAATTTATGTCGATGCCTGTTAACGTTACATTCGTGAATCTCGGGAAAGATTTAAATTCTGAAGATCCTGATTATTATCCTTTCGTGAATGCAGACGAAACATTCATGGCCTTTACGTCGCGGCGAAAAGAAAATATTGGCGGAAAACATGTTGAGGTAGATGGTTATCATCCAAGTGATATTTATTACAGTAAATTGGAAAAAGGTAAATGGGGAAAAGCAATTAATCCCGGTAACGTAATTAATAGCGCTTTAGATGAGCAAGTTGTTTGGTTGAAGCCGGATGGATTGGAAATGATGGTTTACCTCGATCACATTGATAAGTTCGGCGATCTGTACCTCTCAACCAGAAAACCCGGCGGCGAATTCACAAAACCAAAATTATTGCCCGAACAAGTAAATGCAAAAGTAGAAACTTCAGGCTGCTACGGCCCGGATGGAAATATAATTATTTTTGCCCGCCGGGAAAGCATTGATGAAAAAAGTGATATTTATACTTGCCGGAAATTACCTACAGGTATTTGGGGACAACCATACAAATTACCGGCTCAGATCAATACACAATACAACGAAGATTTTCCTTATTTAGCTAACGATGGAGTTACACTTTATTTTTCTTCTGAAGGTCACAATAGTATGGGTGGTTACGATCTGTTTAAAAGCGTTTATAATCCCGATAATAATACTTGGAGTGAAGCAGAAAATTTAGGCTATCCGATCAATTCTTTTGCCGACGACAGAAGTATAAGTTTAACACCGGATATGCGTGCAGGATACATCAGCGCATTCAGGCCGGGAGGATTTGGTGATCTTGATATTTACCGTATACGTTTTAACGAGAATGAACAGATCGTGCGAATTATTACGGGAAGAGTTTGTCTTGGTGATACTGCAAATAGACCGCCGAATACCATTGCAACTATTATTGCAAGAAACAAAACGAATAATGAAGAATATACTTTTGTACCGCAACCTAAAAACGGGAAATATGTTTTAGCTCTTGGAGCAGGTGTATATCATGTTTCGGTTCGGGTGGATGGTTATTCTACCATTGAAGAAGATATTACTTTATCCGATATTGGAAAAGTTGAAATGGAAAAAAATAAAAATTACGTTTTACAGAAACAGTAATTACTTACTTGAAGAGAAAGATCAAAATAGTTTTATGTTTTTTTTTCCTGAACATTTCTTTTTGTTCAGTAGCCAATGTAACACCACCTTTTTCTTATCAAATAGCATTATTAAAATACAACAGCGGCGGTGACTGGTACGCCAATCTCGAAACATCTTTACCAAATCTCATAAAATTTTGTAACGATAAATTAAAAACAAATATTAACCCTGAACAAGCCGTTGTGGATGTTGGCAGCATGGAAATTTTTAATTATCCGTTCGTACATGTAACAGGACACGGGAATGTTGTTTTTTCAGTTCAGGAAGCGGAAAATTTGCGCAAATATTTATTGGGTGGCGGTTTTCTGCATATCAGTGATAATTACGGCATGGATAAATTTATCCGCACACAAATGAAAAAAGTTTTTCCTGAATTAGATTTTGTAGAGTTGCCTTTTACACATCCGATCTATCATCAGAAATATGATTTTGATAAAGGCCTGCCAAAAATACACGAGCATGATAATAAACCGCCTCAAGGTTTTGGTTTAGTTTATAATGGACGTTTAGTTTGTTTTTATGATGTGGAATGCGATTTAGGGGATGGCTGGGAGAGTTATGAGGTGCATAAGGATAGTCCGGAAGCGCACGAGAAAGCTTTAAAGATGGGCGCTAATATTTTATCCTACGCTTTTATGCTTAAAAATTAGTCCGTTTGTATTTACCCGCTTGCCAAATAAATCAAATTAATTTTCACAATAAAGTAACTTTATGACACATTAAACCGTCGTAACACAATATGAGAGTTTTATTTTTATTTTTTCTTTCCTGTTTCCAATTCTCATTGTATGCGCAAACTTTTATTTTGTCAGGTAAAATTACCGATACAAAAGGCAACGCGCTTCCATTTGCTTCCGTAATTGTTAAAGGCACAACAATTGGCACGAATAGTAACGTTGATGGATTATATACGCTCCGTTTAAAACCGGGACAACATGAAATTATTTTTCAGTACGTTGGTTACAAAAAAGAAGATAAAATTGTAAATATCAGCAGCGATGAATCTTTAAATGTAATTCTGGAATCAGATAATTATCAGTTAAAAGAAGTTCAGATCTCGGCGGGAGAAGATCCTGCTTATGCTGTAATTCGGCAAGCTATTAAAAAGCGTAAATATTATTTAAATCAGGTTAACTCATATACATGCCGTGCTTACATAAAAGGTTTGCAGCGTTTAAATCAGATCCCAAAAAATTTAGGAAAACTTTTAAAATTAACCACCGGTTCAAATCCTATTGATTCTACTTTACTCGGTGTAATTTATTTATCAGAAAGCGAAAGTAAGTATCATTTCCGTAAACCAAACGATGAAAAAGAAATTATGTTTTCGAGTAAAGTGAGCGGCGATAACAAAGCATTTAGTTTTAATCAGCTAAGCGACATGAAATTTAATTTTTACGAAAATTTAGTTACGATTGACGGATTGAGTGACCGTCCTTTTATTTCTCCTATAAGCGAAAATGCTTTTTTGTCATACCGCTATAAATTACTGGGAACAACTTTTGAAGACGGTAAAATGATCAATAAAATCGAAGTGATTCCAAAACGCAAAAACGATCCGTGCTTTCATGGTATCATTTATATTATGGAAAATACCTGGCGCATTCATAGCGTGGATATGTATTTGACCAAAGATGCAAAAATTGATTTTGTGGATACACTCGAGATCCGTCAGCTGCATTCGCCTTTAAAAAACGATTCTATCTGGATGCCGGTTTCTTTTAACTTCGGATTTAAATTTAAATTTTTAGGATTTAAAGGAAATGGTTATTACAACGCTGTTGTTTCCGATTATGAATTAAATCCAACTTTCCCGAAACGATTCTTCAAAAACGAAATTTTAAAAGTGGAAGATGAAGCCAATAAAAAAGATACAATTTACTGGAAAGATAACCGCCCGATTCCCCTAACAAAAGAAGAAATAAATGATTACCGTAAAAAAGACAGCATTTCAAAAATAACAGGCACCAAACAATATAAAGATTCAGTCGACAAAAAATTTAATAAGTTTAAGTTTCGGTCGGTGATAATGGGTTATAATTACCGGAATACGTTTAAAAAGATAAATTTCACCACAACCGGTTTATTAACCAGCGGTATTCAGTATAACACTGTGGAAGGTGTAAATGCAAGTATGAATTTTTCTTTCTCGAAAGAATATGAAAATTTTAAGAGTCATAATATAACGGCAAGTTACCGGCAAGGATTTTCAAATTATTTAAGCGGCGGTAAGATCGGATGGAGTTATTTGCAAAATCCAAAACGATTTCAGCAATTCGCCATTTACGCTCAGTCAATCGTCAATCAATTCAACGGTTCAAACCCTATTTCTGAATCTATGAATAGTATTTATTCCTTGTATGCGAATGATAATTACATGAAGTTGTATAAGAAAACTGCCCTTCAATTATATTTCCGCCGCGAATTAATTAACGGTTTGTATTTTTACGGCTCCATTGAATATGCGGAAAGGGCGCCTCTTAAAAACACAAGCGATAAACTAATTATCGACAATAAAAATAAATTATTTACAAGTAACGATCCGTTGCACATGAAAACTGATGATTCATCATTTGCTGTAAATAATTCATTGGTGATCGATGTTATGTTCCGTATAAGGTTCAAACAAAAATATTATACCGTGCCTAACCGTAAAATTATTTCAGGTTCAAAATATCCGCGCGTTAACATTGGTTACAAAAAAGCAATTCCCGGTTTAAATACGAAAGCTGATTACGATTTAGTATCAATGCAAATGGATGATAATGTTCACTTGGGTTTATTCGGTACATTTTCTTACAGAGCAATGGCTGGTTATTTTTTAAATAACAAAACCATGTACTTTATGGATTACAAACATTTTAATGGTAACCAAACTGTAATTGCCAATCAAAATTATTTGAGCTCGTTTAAATTATTGCCATATTATACATACAGCACAAAAAAATGGTTTGCAGAAGCACACGCCGAACATCATTTTAACGGATTTATTTTTAATAAGATCCCTCTCTTAAAGAAAACAAAAGTAAAAGAAGTTGTTGGCGCGCATGTTTTGTTTAATGATAAAATGGATCAGTATTACGAGATCAATTTTGGAATAGAAAAGATCTTACAAATAATAAGA
>DATMPR010000280.1:0-4066 GCA_035567575.1 Bacteroidia bacterium | reverse complement strand
ATTAAACGTTCGGTTAAATTGCTCACATAATAATCCGGAATTAGTAATTGCAGATCGGTATCAATTGTTGTTTCTTTCACAAACTGGCGTGAGAAAACGGATGTGTCATTATTTTCTTCTGCAGCTTCGCCAACTGTATCTTTGTACCAATTCTCTTCTTTTAATTCGCTGACAGCTTCGTTTAAAATTTTCATATAGGTATCAAAACCCATATCATTTATAAATCCGCTTTGTTCACCTCCCAATAAATTTCCGGCGCCACGAATGTCCAGATCACGCATAGCGATTTGAAAACCACTTCCTAAATCTGTAAAATCAATAATCGCTTTTAAACGTTTGCGCGCTTCGTTTGTTAAACTTACCTGCGGCGGCGCTAACAAATAACAAAATGCTTTTTTATTGCTTCGTCCTACTCTTCCTCTCATTTGATGCAGATCACTTAATCCAAAATTTTGCGCGTCATTAATGATAATTGTATTTGCATTACTGATGTCTAAACCGGATTCGATAATTGTTGTGGCAACTAACACATCAGAGTTTCCTTCCATAAAACCCAACATCACTTCTTCTAATTTATCACCGTCCATTTGTCCGTGACCGATTGCAATTCTCGCATCAGGAACTAAACGCTGAATCATTCCGGCAACTTCGCCAATGTTCTGTACTTTATTATGTACAAAAAATATTTGTCCGCCCCTTTTAATTTCATAAGAAATTGCATCACGAATTAATTCTTCACTAAAAACTGCGAGTTCGGTTTGCACAGGGTAACGGTTTGCTGGCGGTGTTGAAATAATTGAAAGATCACGCGCTCCCATTAAACTAAATTGCAATGTTCGCGGAATTGGCGTTGCGGTTAACGTTAAAGTGTGAACAGATGAACGGACCAATTTTAATTTATCTTTTACACCCACTCCAAATTTTTGTTCTTCATCAATGATCATTAATCCCAGATCTTTAAACTTAACTTCTTTGCTTACCAGCCGGTGTGTACCAATGATGATATCAATTTTTCCTTTCTCTAATTTTTCAATTATTTCTTTTTGGTCTTTTGTGCTTCTGAATCGGTTAATGTAATCTATATTGACAGGAAAATCTTTTAGTCTGTCTTTAAAAGTTTTAAAATGCTGATATGCTAAAATAGTTGTTGGCACCATAATGGCAACTTGCTTACTATCGCACACTGCTTTAAAAGCTGCACGAATTGCAATTTCGGTTTTACCAAATCCTACATCACCGCAAACCAATCTATCCATCGGATGTGGTTTTTGCATATCCTTTTTTACATCTGCAGTCACTTTTATTTGATCGGGTGTATCTTCATAAATAAAAGAAGCTTCTAATTCATGCTGCAAATAATTGTCTTTTGGGAATGCGTGTCCGGGTTGTGCTTTACGCTTAGCGTACAATTTTATCAGATCGTAAGCAAGTTCTTTTACATTGCGTTTAGTTTTTTGTTTTAAGGTCGACCAAGTTGTGCTGCCTAATTTATCAATGCGCGGCACGTTGCCTTCTTTACTGCTGTATTTACTAATGCGGTGCAAACTGTGGATGCTTACATATAATATGTCGTTGTCTTTATAAACAACGCGCACCACCTCTTGCGTTTTATTATTTACAGTAAGCTTATGCAAACCGCCAAAACGACCAATACCGTGATCGATGTGTGTAACATAATCGCCCGGACTTAAGCTTAAAATTTCTTTTAGTGTGAGTGATTGCGCTGTTTTTTGTTTTGTTTCTTTTAAGCGGAAACGGTGATAACGTTCGAAGATCTGATGATCGGTATAGCAAGCAATTTTTACATCGTGATCGATAAATCCTTCGTGAATATTAATTGGCAGATATTCTATTAACGACTCATGCGTACGGTGTTCTTTGGCGAGCATATCATCAAAAATGGTAAAGAGCCGGTCGGCCTGTTTGGGATTATCGGTAAAGAAATAATTTTTGTAGCCTTTGGTTTTATTTTCTTTGAGATTATTAATAAGCATCTCAAAATTTTTATTGAAGGATGGCTGCGGACTTTGGTTAAATTGAATTTCATTTCCGGTATGTGAAATGTTATTTCCAAATTCAATAACGGAAAATTTTCCGAGCGCAATTTCAAAATCTTTTTCTGTAATATATAATTCGGAAGGAGGTAATTGTTTTATTTCGGATCGCAGGCTTTCATAAGTTTCTTCAGCTTTTTCAAAAAAAGTTTTGATACTATCTTTTGCAAATTTTTTTTCATCAATAAAAATTAAACTTTCCTCTTTAAAATAATCAAATACAGAACTACGCGATTCAATTAATTGTTCTGAATTTATATTGGGAATAATGGTTACAAAATCGTGTTTCGTATTTGAGAGTTGCGTTGAGGGATCGAATGTTTTAATGGATTCTACCTCATCACCAAATAATTCTAACCGAAAGGGAAACTCGTTTGCATAAGAATAAACATCTATAATTCCGCCACGGATGGAATATTGTCCGGGTTCAAAAACAAAATCTACATTTTGAAAATCATAACTATTTAAAAACTCCGAAATAAAATCGATGCTCAGTTTTTCGTTGCGTTTTATCTGGAGGGTGTTTTTACTGAGTTGGTTTTTAGTGGTTATTTTTTCGCTTAAAGCTAAAGGATAGGTAACCATTAAACCTTTAAAGTTTTCGCGTGATAAAACGCTTAATATTTCTGCCCTTTCCTGAATATTGGCATTGGAGGTCTTTTCCGAATAGTAAGGCAAACGATGTGATTCGGGATAAAACAGCACGTTATTATCAGGTAAAAGGGCTTGCAGGTCGTTAAATAAATAGGCTGCTTTTTCTTTATCAGGAACAATGATCAGGATGGGTTTTGGAATATTTAAAAATGTCTCTTTTAAAATAAAGGCAATAGATGAACCCTTCAAACCTAAAAAACTGCTGTTTTTTTCCGGCTTAAAATTGTATTCCTTTAGTGCTGAGATCCTGTCTAAAATCTTCCCTTCAATCATCGTTTTTGCTAGGCAAAAGTAAGTATTAAATGTTAAATCTAAAGATTTAGGTTTTTAGGAATCCAATCTTGTAAAATATCAATGGTTGTTTTTAGCCTTTTTCGGGAATATTATTGCATTATAAATTGGATTTGCTGAATGGATTTTATAAATTTATTGGCTGATCAAAATAAATTATTCATTTAAATTATAACACATGAAAAAAACATCTATTCTTTTAAGCTTAGTAACGGTGAGTGTAATGAGTTTTGCTCAAACAACACGTTTATCGTTATATGAAGAGTTCACCGGTGAGAATTGCGCTCCTTGCGCGGCAACAAACCCCGGATTAAAAACGGTTTTGGACGCAAATGTATCTAAGATCATTCCGATCAAATGGCAAGTTCCGATTCCGAGTGCCCCAACTAACACTTGGTCCATTTATCAAACCGACAAGCCTGATATTAACTGGCGTTTTGGTTCTTCAGGAGCCGTTGGTGCCGGCCCAAATGCAACAGCATATGGATATCCTGCTCAATACTCGTCAACAAATACTATTTCTAATGGTATTAATTCAGCCCCCACAGGTTTAATTGACGGCCAGCATGCATGGACCTTTGGCGCAACCAGCGATCACCCATTTTATCTTAATTCAACAATCATTAACACTGCTCAATCGGTTACTTCACCTTTTTCGATTACGATGAGCAGAGCATGGGATCCGACGTTTTCTTCTGTTACTGTTACCGTAAGTGTTACTGCGGCTCAAAACTTTACCGTTGCAGGTCCGCTGGTTTTCCGCCTGGTAATGGTTGAACAGGAAATACATTTTGCAGCAGCTCCCGGCTCTAATGGAGAAAAAGATTTTTACAATGCCGCCCGTGCTGCTTTTCCAACTTTACAAAATGGCACATCACTTCCTCTTGCCTGGACTACAGGACAAAATCAAACTTTCACAGTTAACTGTACTTTACCATCTTATATAATTGATAAATCAATGGTGAATTTCATTGGTTTCATCCAAAATGATAATGCTACTACCAGCTCAAGAATGGTTTACCAGGCTGCAAAAACAAACACAGTTGGTATAACAAACGATGCTGCTG
>DATMPR010000279.1:0-3506 GCA_035567575.1 Bacteroidia bacterium | reverse complement strand
CATAAGGATAGTTTATAGAGATCGATATTTTCACGACAAAGTATTACCGTTACCCTGCGATACTTTAATTAAAATAATTGAGCATGATTGCGATACTGTTATTTTAGTTGATAGTGCAGAAATTGGCGTTTTAAAAAGCCGTTTGTTTATAGACAGTCTTATTATCGTAAATCAATTTAAAGTCATTAGAAACGATTCCCTGACCGTTGCGGGGCTAAACAAACAGATTCGCAAATACAAACGCCGTCTTTGGTTCTGGAAAGCCGCTATAGTTGGTTTGGCTGGGTATGAGGTGTTAAGGAAGTGAAGACTACAGGTTGAATATCTGAAGGGCAATATAGTGGGTGTTTTGGTGAGCCATTCTTATTAATGTGCAATGCTTTTGCGTTTGGAAACATTTCAATCAATTCTTTATTTCTCCCAGATTCTGAAACAATTTTAAAATTTCCCCACGCAAAAATTACGTCGTGACAAATATCTTTTACCAATAAAAGCCAATGATCATTTGTTGCAGTATTTCCAAATTCATTTAATTGTTTTGGATCTGTTGAAATATACGGAAAACAATTTGTCATGTAAACTCCGCCATACCCTAATGTAGATGCTATTGTTCGCACTCGACGTATGGTTGCATCGTCTTTATTTTCATTAGCGGTAGATGGATTTAAACCGATAAACATAACCATTGGTTTGGATTTGTCCCAAATACGCCAAAGAGCATAACGGTATTTTCGGCATTCTGAAAATATGGCGCCATTATTTTCGTGAATTTCTTTCATAATTATTTTTCTTTTAAAGATTGTTTATAAAGTTCCACTAACTGAGTATCTGTTAAATCCGGCTTAAAGTTATGATACCATAAACTTCCATTTGTATAATGATTTCCTTTCTCGTAACCACAAGTTCTTATCCATGCGATTAACTTCACCGCATCAACCGGCTCGGATTTATTTGTTACGGGGTTGGAGAGAGAAACGGCTTTTTTGAAACCTTCGCTAAAATCAATTTGAGCAATCTTTTTTTGTTGATCAGAGGTAAATTTAATATCAAAGTTATCTGTATAGTTAACCGCTTGCTTTAATATATACTCATCCGTCACATCAATGGATTTCTTTGGTGTGGATTGGAATTGGGAGGCGTAGGCTTCCATAGCGAGTTTTAAGTCTGCATCAAATGGTATGTCTGAGCAATGTTTTAGAAAAATTTCTTCGGCTGTTTTCATAATGTATTTTATTTTTTAATAATTCTTTTGCTGTTTTTGTTTTCATTAAATTCGGGTAAAATTGATGATTTAGGTTTATTTTTCATTATTTCAAAATTAAGTCCATGCTCTTGAACATAATAATTATATTTAAAAAAATCTGCGCCATGTATTGAAATTGCTTTTTTATAATCCAATTTTTCAAGGTATATACTATCTCTATTTGTTTCTTCAAACTTAATTTCATCATCTATTAATTCTTTTTTTGGTAACTATATATTTGTTTAACCTTAGTGATTTTTTCCATTTGAAAATATCCTGTTTTCAAAATTTTACTTGTTTGTTATTACATTTAAAGCCTCATTAAATTCAATATCGGTAACGCCATCCAAATCGTTTTGTAATTCGATTAAGATTCCTTTCAGTTTTACTATTTCAGCATCCGAAAACTTTGTCGGGTGCTTTGGGTTTAGCTTGTTACAAAATGTGCCTGTTGGCATTTGCATTTTAGAAGCCAATAAGCCCTTGTTGAGTTTCCAATTTTCTATTACCTTTTGCATTTATTAGTTGTTTGTAAGTGATATGAGTAGCTATATTATTTAACATTAAATCGAAGCGGTCTGCTTCTGAAAATTCACGGCTGTTGTAGCGAAATACAAATTCGTCGATATACTTTTGTAAGTGCTTATCACTCATAGAATGGTAAATACCAACCACGCCACGTTTAAGTAAACTCCAAAAGCCTTCCCACCATTCGTCAGTATGGATTGGTGAACCAAAAGCAATGTTTTTACAAATAAATGACTTTAAATTGAACCCTGTTGTATCGGGAACCATCTTAGCCCTTAATTCGCCACCACGCTCAATAATACCAGCCACAGGCGATTTATCTTTAAAGCTACGTCCTTGACTATCTTTTACTTTTTTTGATGCGTGACGGTTCTTATTTTTGCCTCCTATAAAAGTTTCATCGGCTTCGCAAGTTCCTGTAAATTTCTCGTTACCGATATTTAAACCTAAAGAGGTTCTAACACGGTGTAATAAAAACCAAGCGGTTTTTTGTGTCACCCCTAAATCTCTGTGTAACTGTAAAGATGAAATTCCTTTTTTATGAGAAGTGATAAGGTAAATAGCGGCAAACCATTTTTGAAGTGGTATTTTGCTATCCTCGAAAATCGTACCAACACGAACCGAAAATTGTTTTTTACATTTTGCACACTTGTAAACTTTGCCATTAGCATAAGTAAAAACCTTATCGTGACCGCACTCGCTATATGGACAAACGGGTAAGCCTGACCAACGCATTTGAGCTAAATACTCACGACAAACCTGCTCATCCTTAAAGTAGGTGAGCAGGCTAATTAGGTTAGTGAATTTTTTAAGAGTTACCATTGCTTAAAGTTCTATTTTAGTTACTTTTTTATACTCAATTTTAAACTGTTCAAAAGCGTTTGCTGGAATGCAATACCAACTATTAGCTTTACAAACTGGTTGGTGTATATAATACATATCATCTTTTTTAGCTAAAAATGTTTCTGCGGTTTCGTGACCAATAAAATTTATAGCCTTAATATTTTCAACTCCCACAGGGAAATTAGCATAACTATCGCTAACATAAAAAGATTGAATAAAATTGCGTCCAGTTAGCTTTTTAGCTGACTTTTCAACTTCTACGGTGTGTCTATGTTTTGAATTGTAGCCTAATCCATAGCAGTCAAAACAAATGCCATTGCAATAGTAATGAAATTGAGGAATAATTCCTTGCCCGTTACATTTATGACAAGTAGAATCAATATCAACAGAAGATTTCATAAAGTTCTTTACTTCGTCTTTCTGTAAAGTTTGCCCGATTAATTTTAAAACATCGTACCCATCAATATTAGTGATTTGAGTTTTAAAATACTGACAATAAAACATACCATCAGGCTTCTTTAAAGAAACTTTCACGTTAAATTTGAAGCCATTTAAATTAGTCCAAACTTTCTTGCTTTCACATACAGCAAAAGTAACTAAACCACTATCTAATAAAGCCTGCAAAGAACGGTGAGTTCTGTTTCTACCATCCTTGTCATACTTGTGACTTTGCGCTTCAAATATTTCTTTAACAGTTTTCATAACTTTAAGTTTTAAATTATACTGTAAAGATAAGCTAAATAATTGATATGAATTAACTTATTTTTCATAATTATCGTAACTTGCTTATATTCAAATAGATTAATTTATGTATTGGGTTTAATAGGTATATAGTTACCCTTTTTTTAAATATTTCATAATGTATTTATTGTTTTTAAATGTTTTCGTCCAA
>DATMPR010000278.1:0-10383 GCA_035567575.1 Bacteroidia bacterium | reverse complement strand
TTTTATAAAATAATTCCTGTTCTTCCGGTTTTAAATAAGAGTAATCAAATGTGCTTTTTATCTCTTTTGGCACACAAGCCACAACACCTTTAATGGCAACATAAGATGTTTTAAAATTACTCAAGACGATTTTTTTTGTTGGACAAGATTATACAGATCTGTTATTGTTTTGGTTGATCTTAGATCAGAACCATTTAAAGTAATATTGAAATTGATATCAACAAATGCAATTATGATGAGTGCATGCATGCTGCTCCAGCCTTTAATGGTTCTGTAATCGGTGTCCGGTTTTAATACGCCTTTCGGCATGTCTTCAAATTCGGGTTCCAGTTTTTGTATGAATTCTTCTAAAAGCATAAACAAATTTAGTAATTTATTGCGGTTACAACTCAAAATTTTTCATTCTTATAGCCTAATGATCGTTGCAGCCCATGATAATCCTGTTCCAAATGCGGCAAGCAAAATGATCTGCCCTTTTTTAGCTTTTCCAATTCTTATGCTTTCGTGCAAAGCGATCGGAATGGTGGAAGATACAGTGTTCCCGCAATTTTCAATATGAACAACAAATTTCTCTTCAGGAATTCCGATCTTTTTCCGGATCATGTCATTCATAAAATTGTTTGTCTGGTGAAAAATGAATAAGTCTATCTGATCAATTTTCAGACCTGCCTTTATCAGCAGCTCTTCAACCATTTTTGGAACGGTTTTCAATCCGAAATTAAAAATGCTTGTCCCATTCATAAAAAAATGCGCGTTGTTTGTAATATTTCCATAGTCATCTTCAAAATCAACATTCGATTCTATTGTGATCGTATTTCGCGCTCCGCCGTCTTTTATAATTATTTTATCTCCTCTTTTTCCATCAGTGCCAAAAACAAAAGGACCAATATTGTTTTCGTTAGGACCATTATTAATAATTGTTGCAGCTGCGCCATCGCCAAAAATATACCTCGAGCTTTTATCTTTAGGATGAAATGTTTTTGTTAAAGTGGAGGAGGTTAGCAATAAAACATTTTTACTGCCACATGCATCAATTAAACCTTTTGCAAGACTCAATCCATAAATATATCCGCTGCAGCCTAAATTAAAATCGAGTGCTCCGCAATGGGTTGGGATCTCTAAACGTTCTTGTATCAAACAGGCTGTTGTGGGAGTATAATGATCGAATTCTTGGGCACAGAATAAGATAAAATCTATTTCATTTTTATCAATGTCGTGTTCTTTAAAAAGTTGCAAAGCACTTTCCACAGCAAGATCAGAAGCTGTTTGATGTTCTCCGACAATTCGTCTTTCCTTTATGCCTAGCTTTTTAAGGTTTGCATCAGAAAGACTGTCCGGGAAAATTTTCCCGAAATCCTCATTACTGAATTTTTTTTCAGGTAAATAATAACTAATTGCTTTAATGATTGCAGGCACGATGGTATTCTGTTTTAACAAATTTATTAAAATAAAAACAAGAAGACAATGAAGCTGTTGCTTTTTCAGTTAAAAGTATCATAAAATTGTTTAATTATGCGGAAAAGTTTTTGCATTTGAGTAAAATGATAGTTAAGTTTGATAAGTAGAATTGCCTTAATTAAGCGTTATGATCTTAAGCGTATTAAAAAATTATAAAACCATTTACAACACCTTTCACGAGGTTGGAAAATCCTTTCCTATAAAGGATATGGTAGATCAGGATAAAAATAATTTTTTTGACAGAAGTTTATGGAATCATTTTTCGAAACATGGTTTGCACGGCTTAATGGCTGATGAATCTTATGGCGGAAAAGGTTTTACAGCTTTAAAAACTGCCGTTGCTTACGAAGCTCTAGCTTACGGCTGCGAAAATAATGGAATGATATTTTCTTCAATCGCCCATTTATTAGCTTGTGTCGCTCCGCTTTCTGCTTATGGCAATGATGAACAGAAAAACAGGTTCTTAAAAAAAATGACAACCGGTCAATGGATCGCTTCCAATGCTATTACAGAATACAATTCGGGTTCTGATGTTTATAATATGTCATCAGTCGCAGTTAAAAAAGGCGGCGTTTATATTATTAATGGCGAAAAAAGATATATAACGAATTCGCCGGTTTGTGATGTGCTTGTTGTTTATGCTTTAACCGATAAAACAAAAGGTTTTTTTGGCGGCGTATCTTGTTTTATAGTGAAATCGGATTCACGGGAAATTAAAATTAGCAAAACAAAAGATAAAATGGGACTGCGCACCGCGCAAATGGGAGATATTAAATTCAATAATTTTGAAATTGAAGCCGAAAACATGATCGGCAAACCAGGTTCGGGCGGACAAATATTTAATAATAGTATGGTTTGGGAAAGAGTAGTGGTGAGTGCGTTTTTAGTTGGACAATTAGACAGAATGTTAGATAAAACGGTTCTATTTACTAAAAAACGCAAACTGAATAATAAAAATCTATTCGAATTTCAAAACATACAACACAAAATTGCAGATATTAAAACCATTTTAAATGCAGGAAAAAATTTAGTTTACGATGCGGCTTATGCAATTGATACAAAACCAAAAAATGCTTTAACAAGAGCATCCATTGCTAAATTATTTGTTTCTGAACATTGTGTGAATGCGATTAAACAATTACAGGAAATTTACGGCGCTTATGGTTACTTAATTGATTCGGGGATTGAACGCGAATACAGAGATAGTTTTGCTTCTTTATTATATTCGGGAACTTCAGCTATTCAGAGAAACATTATTTCGGCTGACGTGTAATGGTTGGGAGTTATGAGTTCGGAGATGTATATGTTATAATGAATAGTTTAATTTTTCAAGAATTGTTCCAAATTTTTTATTGAGGATCTTAATCGTTTCCGGTTTTAGTTTTTCTTTATGATCGCCTGAACTTATTTTCCTCACATGCGTGTGCTGATCTTCTTTTTTCGCTTTAAAAATAGCGCTCTTATCCAATAAATTTATTTGCTCTTGCGTTAATTCAAATCCACAATGTTTATTTATTTTTTCGAGACAAGTTTTAAAATCAGAGATCAATTCCTCATACTTAATAAATAAAACATTCTTTTTGCCGTAAACATGAGTCAAATATTCATTATATGTTTTCACAAAACGGTCGCTTTGATTACTTAATACATGCTCATCAATGGTTGATGCTTGCGCAATCTTTCTTCTTTCAATTAATTGAGACGTAATTAAAGGATGCGAATTTTTAATTGAGAAATATTGTGAAGTCAGAACATCTCTCGGATCTCTCAACACCAAAACAATTGGATAATCTTCAATTTCAGGAACTGCAATGTAATTTCTTAACGGACCGTAAATAAAACCGATTTTTTTGAAGGCTTTATTTTTAAATTCTTCACTGTTTTGTTTTTGTATACCAGCCGGTCCTTGTGTTCCAAAATAACCGTTTATATCAATATGAATTTGTCCGGTTCGTACTGATAGATCTTTCAAATACCAATTAAAAAAAGAGGAAGCGCTTTTGTGAGCTGTAAAAAAAAGAACGCTCTTTTTTGGGCATTTATTTTCAATAATACCGTTTAAGAGTTGATGAATAGGTTGCGTCCGCCAATATAACCAGGAACGGGGCTTTATGTAATAATACAAACTAACTAAAGGCAATCGATCTTTAATAAGCGAATTACTCCAGGTATGAAATTTATCAAGTAATTTGCGCATCCCTAATTTAACTTATTACGTATAATTGTATAAATTTAGAAAAAATCAACTAATGTCATACAACGATTTACTTTATGATGCCGAAAAGCTTTATAAAGGTGATTATGATTTTAAACCTTCGTTAATAGAGAGACTTACTTCTTCCTTTAGAATTATGCCCGATTTTTTTATCGGCGGAGTTCAAAAAGGCGGAACAACTTCGTTGTATTATGCCATGTCACAGCATCCCCAAATTATTCAGGCCAAAAACAAAGAAACATTTTATTACGGTACAACTCCCAATTATGAAAAAGGTTTACATCATTACAGGTCTTTTTTCGCAACTAATTTTTGTAAGCAAAGAAGAGAAAGCTCCACCGGAAAATCTGTGCTCTCCTTAGATGCATCAACAAATACCATTGACAGTAAAGAAGCCGCTTCACGAATTTTAAAAGATAATCCAAATGCTAAAATAATTTTTATTCTGCGCAACCCTGCCGAAAGAGCTTACTCCCATTATAAGATGTCGGCAAAAATGGGTTGGGAATTAACTGATTTTGAAAAAGCGCTTGAGTTAGAAGACAAACGTATTGAAGATGGATCGAGAAATGTTTTAAGCGATCCCAAACATAATTTTGCCTATCAGCGATTGGGATATCGTTCAAGGGGAATTTATATAAATCATTTAGACCATTGGTTTAAAGAATTTCCGAATAAAAATATTTTGGTTACGAGCAGTGAAAGCTTCTTTGCAAATCCTTCTGAGATTTTTAATTCCATTTGCCGGTTTTTAGGAATTGAATCAGATGTGAATATACATTTTGGAAAAATGAACGAAGGTTCGTTTGAAAAAATAAATCCAAGGGCGCATGAAAATTTAACTGCTTTTTATAAACCGCATAACGAAGCGCTGTTTAAATTATTGAATCAAAGATTTGACTGGTAGTTATTTTACTTTAGCGTATACTTCAATATACTTTTTCGCAATTACCTCAAACGAATGTTCACTTAAAGCTTTATTCTGAATAGCAGGAGGATCATAATTCATTTTAAGTGAAGTATTAATAGTATTAGCTAATTCAACCGCAGTTTTATCTTTTGCGATCAAGCCATTCACTTCCGTTATTAACTCAGGAATACCACCCGTATTAAATGTAACCACAGGCCGGCCGCAAGCCATGGCTTCAATAACCGTATTACTTGAAATATCATCCAGACTCGGATTCACCATAACGTCACAAGCGCCGTACAATTGATTCAAAAGTATTTTATCTTTTACCAAACCAAAATATTTTACTTTGGCTTTACCGATCTTATTTGGAAGCTTGCCTTTTCCTGCCACTAACAAGGTTACTTCGCAATCCAATAAAGAAAGTGCTTTTTTAAGAATAGGAAATCCTTTTCTCTCGTACTGAATTAGATCAGAAAGAAAGAAAAGCACTTTATTCTCTATTGGAATATTTAATTTGATCCGGCATTCTTCTTTTGTAAGTGGTTTGAAAATTTCTGTATTAACGGGATTTTTTATGACATGAAAAGTGCATTTGGAAAGAACTCCTGAATTTTTGGCCAAGGTTTTTAAATTCTCTGATGGACAAACAATATCAATGGGATGTTCGGAAAGCAAAGCTTTAATGTTATTTTTTTGTTCTTCAATTTTATTTTCTGAAACAAATCCTTTCCAAATTGGCGGATAATGAAACCCTCCCGAAAAAAGAAAATGATCGTGTATGGTCCAAACGATTTTAAATTTATTTTTAAAGAAAGAAGGGAGATCAACATAATTAGAAACCCAATGTAAATGTACTATGTCGGCCGATTTTACTTCGGTATTTTGTTCAACTTTCCAGACAGAACTTATTTCGCTGAATAATTCGCCGGATTTTTTACTTAATCGTAATGTGTTTATAGTTCTTTGCTTATTTTTAATTTTAGTGAACCAGAAATTAATTGGATTTAATCCATCCCTGAAATCATAAACTTCGTTTATTACACAACGCCCTTTGTATAGAGCAACGAACTTGCTTTCAACATTCGATCGCATCAGAGCGGAATGCAAACGCAATGCTGCTTCAGCTGCGCCGCCTTCTGTATAAGTATTTAAATGAACTATTTTCATTTATTAATAGCTCTCATAAGCATTAATTCGTACAGATCTTTTACTGCTTTATCTTTTGGTTCTGTTTTTGTTTTGTGACGATGTAAAGACGGATTAATTAATGAAGCAGCTTCCTGTATTTTTGTTTCATTTAAGTTTAGCGCCTTTACAAGAGCACACAAAGAATTTTCGGGAGACTCCATTAATTTAGCGTGCGAAAAAAATAAAACTTTATCTGAAGGTAAGTTTACAAGTTCAGAATAATAACGCAAATAAATTTTTTCATCGAGCAAAGGAGTAATTTCGGCTGCTGAGGCAATTGCGGTACTTGGTTTTCTGAAACAAACAAGAAATTTTGCATTTGGCCATTTTCTTATTAAAAAAGGAGATAAAACCGAGAAATGCGGATTTTTAATCGCGTAGGGATGAACAAATTTTTTTTCGAGATAAGAATTTAAAGAGAGTAGATCAAAATTCTTAAGAACATCCATTTTGTTTTTATTACTGATGCGGTCGTCATGAACACCGCATAAAGTATAACTAGCAAATTGTTCACGGTCGTTCTTATCAAAATTTAATTGTGAAACTTTTTCAGAAGCAGGAGGGAGATGTCCCCAGCTATTTAGCTTGGTAAATGCGTAAAGAGAAGTTTCCATAAAAAGATAATTCTCAAAAAAACCATCGGGATTTAATTTAGCGCGTTCATTCTTTGCTAATAATAAGTGATTTTCCGGACCAAGATCCATTCCTAAAACATTCAGTAATCTTGTTGTTAAACTTGTTCCTGATCTGAAAAAACCTGTTACGAATAAAGGTTGTTCTTTTGAAACTTCATTTGCATCGGTAAAAAGTTCGCGGTTAGTGAGCAATTGCTTTAAACAATAATTATTGTAAAAACGGTGGTACCACTTATTTGGCGCGATATATGGGAGTTTCCAATTCAAATTAAAGGATTATAACGGCTAAATATAAATAAAAAAGATGTAACACAGTTTTGTGGATTGTTTTACTTTTCAACCGCGGTTCAATTCCAAATTATCCTGTATATTTGGTAAGCAGTAAATGATGAATCGCTTTATAAACGCATTAGTGCCCGAATATACTAACGAACAAACAGCTAATTCGTCGTACAAATTTTCTATTAAATTCTTCATTAATCTTATTTGGTTAGTTAGTTCCGCTTATCTTATTTCTTATCTCGAAATTGAAAAGAATAAGGGTTTTGATAAAGTCGCTTTAATTTTAACAGCCGCATTTTTAGCTTACACTTTCATTCCTTTAAAACTGCGGAAATTATTTCTGTTTGGTTTAGTTTTTGTTATCGAAACTTATTTGTTTGGAATTAAAATTTTAATTGGTATAACTATTTTACTGATTTATTTTGTGGTGATCACTTATGTAAAAAATAAACAGTTCAGAATGATTTTAATAATTGCCTCTGTTTTGCTTGGAATATTAATTACATCAAAGATTTTTATTTTGCCGCATATCCGCTTAATCGTAATGTTTACCGCTTTGTTTTTAATGCTGCGTTATATTTTTCTTTTATATGAATTAAATTATTTTAAAAAACCGCCGGTTTTTATTGACAGACTTTGTTATTTGTTTTTAATTCCGAGCGCTTGTTTTCCTTTATTTCCTGTTGTGAGTCCGGTTGAATATTTAAAATCATTTTATGATCATCCATCAGAAATTTCTTTTCGAAGAGGTTTGAATTGGATTACAATTGGTATTTTTCATTTACTGATCTACAGAGTAATTTACATGTATTTTTCTCCTTCGTCTTATGATAT
Organism: Bacteroidia bacterium; assembly: GCA_035567575.1. GTDB lineage: Bacteria > Bacteroidota > Bacteroidia > B-17B0 > Aurantibacillaceae > JAHEYG01. The sequence continues at coordinate 2,858 of DATMPR010000278.1, read as the reverse complement.
AACGAGTTTTGGAATGTGGATCTGGTTTATTTTTTCGGCTTATTCATTAATTTTCCGTTTATCCGGTTTGTTCTATTTAGCTGTGGGTTTTTTGCAATTGTTTGGATTTAAATTACCTCTTGTTTTTAATCACGTTTATTTTGCTTCGGGATTTGCTGATCTGTGGAGGAGAGTGAATTTATATTGGCGCGCGTTTATGATCAGGGTTTTTTATTATCCGCTTGTGTTTAAATTTAAAAAATTCAATTCAAAGCCCTTTGTCTTTTTTGCTACGCTAACCATGTTTGGCTGTACATGGGCATTACACAGTTGGCAATGGTATTGGATCAAAGGCTCTTATTATTTCTATTCAACTGATGTTTTGTTTTGGTTCATATTAGGTTGTTTTGTGGCGACGAATGCCGTTAGAGCAATGAATCGTTTAAATGATGATAATGCAAAAGTCAAACCTGAAAATCATTTTTTTAAAGCCGGTAAAATTTTATTGATGTTTTACACAATGAGTTTTTTATGGTCGTTATGGACTTCTTCCTCGATCACCGAATTTTTATATTGCACAAAGTTTGCAGGAACGGGAACTTTTTCGGAATACTTTTTATTTGTTGGCGGAACAATTTTGGCAATTTTTATTGCAGGGATAATCAGAACGCTTTATTATAATAAAAATTGGTTTGGATTTATTTTTGATGAGATAAAACCGTTATGCGGAATCGGATTATGTGTTTTGGTTATTGGCACAATGGAAACATTGAAACAAAATAATCATGCGGATGAAGTAGAAAGTTTTTTAAGCATGAATATAAATAGCCGTGATAAAATGTTATTAGAAAGAGGATATTACGAGCAAATATTAAATAATGATGACAGATCCATTGAATTATTAAATGTCAGAAGCAAATTCAAGAATTGGAATTTAGATTGGAGTGCTTATGTAAAAACGGAAAACGAATTAATGAAGGAGTTCATTCCAAATTATAAAACTACATTTAAAGGTGATACACTTGGCACAAATAGTTTTGGCCTTAGAGATAGAGAATATACAATTGAGAAACCAAAAGGCGCCATTAGATTAGCTTTTATTGGAGGTTCTTATGTTATGGGTTCAGGTGTTTCTAACGAAGAAAATTTCGCCGCATTGATAGAGGAAAAATTAAACGATTCTAAAACTAAAAATGTTGAAGTTTTAAATTTTGGAGTAGGGGGATATTATTTTATTCAAACTGTTTTTGTAACTGAAAATAAGATTCCGAAATATAAACCGGATTATTTATTTTGTTTTATTCATTCATCTTATCGGATGCGCAGTTTAGATAATTTCGCGAATCTTCTTAAAAAACAAACGCCTATCACTTTACCTTACTTAAAAACAATTGCGGAAAAAGCCGGAGTTAAAAAAGGAATGTGTCATTTAGAGATTTATAATCGTTTGAAGCCTTTTATTAATGACGTTTTTAAATGGGGATACAGATCAATATACTATGATTGTAAAAGATTAAAAATTATCCCTGTTTTAGTTTATTTACCGGCCAATGCAAGTTTGAAAAAAGATCCTGACAAAGAATTTTGCATTTCAGAAGCCTCTAAAGCCGGTTTTCATGTGATCGATCTTTCTGATGTTTATAAAGGTCAGAAACCTTCAGAAATTCAGCTTTCATTATGGGATACGCATCCAAATGAAAAGGGACATAAATTAATTTCAGATTTATTATTAGAAAATTTAAAAAAGGATAAAGAATTTTTTAAATTTATGCAATAAAATGAGCACCCTTTCTGTAAAATTTAGCGAATCCAAACATAAGTACAAAATAATTTTCTTAGTTATTTCGCTTTTACTTTATGGTAATACTTTAAAAAACGGTTACAGTTTAGATGATGAATTTGTAACCGGGCCGGAGAATATTACATCGAAGGGCTTCAAAGCTATTCCTAAAGTTTTTAAAGCGTTTCACGTTACTGATGAGAGTGGAAATAACTATGAGTACAGGCCAATTGTTAAAGTAACTTATGCAATTGAACATGGTTTGTGGGGCGAGAATTTAATGTTAAGCCATTTGGTAAATGTGTTGTTGTATGCTTTGTGTTTAATGGTGTTATTCAACCTTTTCAGGCATCTTTTCAAGGAGGTTGAAGAATTTATTATCTTTTTTATGGTTCTTATTTTCGCGTTTCTTCCTGTACACTCTGAGGTTGTGGCAAGTTTAAAGAACCGCGATGTTATTTTAAGTTTTATATTTTCTTTTTACGCGTTTACTAATATCATTCTCTATTTAGAAACAAAGAAAAAAATCAGACTTGTGTTAATGGTTGCTTCGTTAGGGTTAGCTTACTTGAGTAAATTTGATGTTGTTCCTCTTGTTGCAATAATCCCGCTTATTCTTAGAAAAAAATATAATGTGAGCACTAAGTTTATTGTCACTTTAGTTTTTCTTTTTATTGTTTCCTATTTTGTTTATAAAGTCACCAAAGGGTTATTGTTAGATAGAAAAACAGTCACAGCAAACAGAACTTATCAGTATTTCGAAAATCCGCTTTATTTTCCTCATGAATTTATAAATAATGTTTCGGCCGGGTTTAATTCGCTTGGATTTTATGTTAAGATGTTGCTTTGGCCAAATAAAATGGCTTGTTATTATGGTTACAACTCGCTCCCTATTTTCTCTTTCACTTCTATTTATGCTTTACTTGGTTTAGCTGCCTCTGTATTGTTAGGGAGGGAATTTTTCCGCGGGTTCAGGAAACCTGATATGTTATGGTATGGTATTGTGATTTTTGCAGGCTTTATTTCAATGTATTTAAATATTGTAGTTGCAGCGGCAGGTATAGTAGCAGATCGTTTTTTATTTTTTGCTTCTGTAGGA
>DATMPR010000277.1:0-3957 GCA_035567575.1 Bacteroidia bacterium | reverse complement strand
TGGCTACGGCTATGGTTATGGTCAAGGAAAATACGGTTACACCAGTGAAAAGAAAGAACTTAAGTGGTGGCAGAAAATGATGGGAAAAAAGGAAGAAACTTAAGAAAATTAAGGTTTTATAAAAACGAATTGAAATCCTTCTGCTTGGCAGAGGGATTTTTTGTTTATAGCCTAAGAGATCATGAAATTGTAAGACAAAAAACCATCTGTCACCACCAAAGGCGGTTTTTTTAGTATTAAAAATCGTTACAGAACTTTTCTGATAGAGTGTTTTTTGTACTTGTAGCTCTTTGATTTGTGCAATGCTAAAGGATTCATTTTATAAACTATCCCAATTGAATGCTGAATATAATTGGAACCGGAAGTAGGGAATCTGTTTTTCAAGCCAAATTTTGCCAGACTTTGAATTTGAATGCCGAAGCCATCATAAATATAAACATTGAAACCTAAACCCATATTCATGGTAATAGTGTTGTGATGAGGTGCCATATCACGGTAAGTATAACCATGACCAAAAACACAGAAAGGTTGAAAAATTTCTTGTCCGCCCCACAGTTTATTTAAATTATATATTTTATTAAAATCGTATTTAGCATGAAAGTCAAACGTCACAATACCGGAACGATTCTGTACAAGCCCTCTTGGTTGTGGAGCTGCATCAGAAATATATTTTCCAACACCGTAACAGTTGTATGAAAAAATAACTTCAGCACTCCATCCCCTTAGCGTATCAATAATTTTTTCGCAGGATGTACGGGCAGGGTAAGGAACCATATTCCAGGTTTTATCAACTCTAAAAAGATTTTTCGTAAACCACCTGCCTCCGTCATCATCAACAGCACTCCAGCCTAATCCAAATATCCATGGTGTTGATAATGTAGTTGATTCAAGATTCATGCCAAAACGTGTCCACTTTCTCAGGAAATTACTTTGCGCATTGGATTGAAATAGTCCGATGAACATCAAAATAATTATCAAAACAGAAGTGATCCTTTTCATAAAATCAATAAAAAATCGTGCGGTTTTTCACGCATAGAGAGCAAAAATAGTGATTAATAAGCAATTAGCCAAGCTTTTACCAGGTTAAAAACCCGCCTTTTGGGTGTTGTTTGATTCATTTTTGCTCGTTTTTATGAGATCTTTTAAAATTAAATAAATTTAAAATCATTTTAATTTTAAATTACAACACCCAAAGTCACTAAAAAGTTATTAAATTATTGATAACCAATATTTTAGTTTTGTTAATTTTACGACACCTACCGACAGATTTTAGAAATTAATTAATTAAGTTTGTACTGAAATGAATTTGGTTGAAGAAATTAAAAAAACCATCCGTGATGTTCCCGATTTTCCGAAACCCGGAATTATGTTTAAAGACATAACTCCAATTTTAGAAAATCAAATCTTATGCTCTCGAATTATAGATGGATTTATAAAAGAAATTAATCACAAACCGGATGCAATTGTTGGTATTGAAAGTCGCGGTTTTTTATTTGGTGTTCTCTTAGCAAATAAATTAAACGTTCCTTTTGTTATGGTTCGTAAAGCAGGTAAACTTCCTTACAAAACCATTGATCAGCAATATGGATTAGAATATGGCACAGCAACTATTGAAATGCATGTTGATGCATTGAAGAAAAACTGGAATGTTTTAATTCATGATGATCTGTTGGCTACGGGCGGTACGGCCGAAGCAGCAGCTCAATTAATAAAACAACTTGGTGCAAATGTTAGCGGCTTTGCATTTGTTGTAGAACTTGGATCTTTAAAAGGAAAAGAAAAATTAAAAACCCATTCAAATAATATAATATGTCTAGCGCAGTATTAGAACACCCAGAAAATGTCGGCATGAGTTTTATGCCAAACGAAAATCAGCAAATGATCGCTGATATGATCCGTAAATTTGGTAAAGAACATATTTACCCCAAATACATGGAGTGGGATGAATCTCAAATTTTTCCGGTTGAGGTATTTAAAAAATTAGGAGAACTTGGTTTAATGGGAGTTCTTGTTCCAACAGAATACGGCGGCTCCGGTTTTAGTTATACTGAATACGTAACAGCCATCATTGAATTATCGAAAATTTGCGGCTCTATAGGTTTATCAATGGCGGCACATAATTCTTTGTGTACCGGACATATTTTAGCTTTCGGCAACGAAGAACAAAAACAAAAATATTTACCAAAATTAGCTTCGGCTGAATGGATCGGTGCATGGGGTTTAACTGAAACAGGAACCGGTTCTGATGCCGGAGGGATGATGACCGTTGCTGTAAAGGAGGGCGATCATTACATCATTAACGGCAGCAAAAATTTTATTACGCATGCTATTAGCGGAAATGTTGCAGTTGTTATTGTGCGTACAGGCGAAAAAGGTGATAGCCATGGTATGACAGCTTTCATCATCGAAAAAGGAACGCCGGGTTTTAAATCAGGTAAAAAAGAAAATAAATTAGGTATGCGCGCCAGTGAAACCGCTGAATTAATTTTCACAGATTGTAAAGTGCATAAGAGCCAAATGTTGGGAAAAGAAGGCGAAGGATTTGTTCAAGCCATGAAAGTATTAGATGGCGGCCGTATCAGCATAGCTGCATTAAGCTGTGGTATTGCACGCGGTGCTTATGAGTGTTCTTTAAAATACTCTAAAGAGCGTCAGCAATTTGGAAAACCAATTTCTGCTTTTCAGGCTATCAGTTTTAAATTAGCGGATATGGCTACTGAATTAGAAGCTGCAGAATTACTAACATTTAAAGCTGCCGATATGAAAAACCGCGGCATGAAAATGACCAAGGAAGGCGCATTCGCAAAATATTATGCATCGGAAGTGTGTGTGAAAAACGGAACGGAAGCCGTACAAATTTTTGGAGGCTACGGTTACACTAAAGATTTCCCTGCCGAAAAATATTACCGCGACAGTAAATTATGTACAATTGGTGAAGGCACCAGCGAAATTCAGAAACTGGTTATCAGCCGTGAGATCTTAAAATAAGCTCTACGTTTAATTTGATCAAAAGCCGTGGGAATTTTCTTACGGCTTTTTTCTGGCTCTAAAATCAGATTTTTATCATACTATTGGAATAGATTTTTGGGTTGTTAAATGATTATATTTGCAATGGCGATTGAAGATCAGGCAACACATACCCAATTTTATTACCTGTTGTAATTTATTATGCGGTTGTTTGGCTATGGTGCAAGCCTTTGAAGGAAATTTAGTTTGGGCAGCTTATTGGGTTGGAATCGCAGCTGTATTGGATTTTTTAGATGGATTTGCAGCTCGTATGTTAAAAGTTGTTTCACCAATTGGAAAAGATTTAGATAGTCTTGCCGATATGGTAACTTTTGGAGTTGTACCGGGAGTTGTGATGTATAAATTAATTAATTTTTCTTTTTCGAAACATTTATTCGGTATATTTTTAAATGTTTTTATGAATGAAAAAAAATTGGGCGTGGAACAATATCTTGTTTTATTAGCATTTCTTGGATTTGCAATAACCATTTTCTCAGCCATCCGTTTGGCAAAATTTAATAATGATCCCCGACAAAGCGATTCGTTTATAGGCTTGCCAACTCCGGCTAATGCAATTCTTATCTGTTCTTTACCTCTGATAGCTAATTTAAAAAACGTAAAAGATATTACTACTTTTCCGCTTTTTGGTTTGGATAGCCTTATAATTGATCCTTACTTTTTAGTGGTCTTAACTCTCGTTTTATGCTACTTATTAATAGCCCCAATTCCGCTTTTTGCCTTAAAATTTAAGTCGTTTGGGTGGAAAGATAACCAAATACGCTATGTGTTTTTAGGACTTTCCTTCGCGCTTTTAATTAGTCTTCAGTACATAGGTATACCCTTAATTATTTTCATGTATATTCTTATTTCAATAATAAATAACCTGTTAACCCGGAAAAAAGCCGTTTCTGAATGAGATTTCATCGAGATCTCCAAGTTTCAAAAAGCCTC
>DATMPR010000276.1:0-2952 GCA_035567575.1 Bacteroidia bacterium | reverse complement strand
AATCGCTATTACTGCCGCTAAAATGCACCAGGCTGTTATATCATCAGCTGCAGCACAAGTAATAGCCAGGGAACCTAATTTTGTTTTTGTAAGATTCCGTTCTTGTATTATCCGTGCTAATACCGGAAAAGCAGTAATACTCATTGCAATTCCCATAAACAAACTGAACGAAGTGAAATTAATTGTTGGTGGCGCAAATTCTTCATAAATAAAAAAAGCAAGTCCCATACCAAGAGCGTACGGAATAATTATACTGGCATGACTAATAATTACCGCATCTTTTGCTTTATTTTTTAAAAGTTTAAGATCGAGTTCCATTCCGATCACAAACATAAAAAGCACTAAACCAATTTGACTTAACAATTGCAGGTTACCCATTGATTCTTTTGGAAAAAGAAAATTACTATACTCCGGCATCCACATTCCCAGAAGGGAAGGGCCTAAAAAAATACCTGCTAAAATTTCACCGATAACAGTTGGCTGTCCGATCTTATTAAAAATAAAACCGAAAGTACGTGCTACGAAAATAATTGTTAAGATCTGAAGTAATAAAATAGCCAGTGGGTGCGTTACGTTATGATGCATGGTTTCGGTAAAATGACTTAAAACCGAAGTTGTACTATTTAGTGAAGGTAAAATGTTTTTAGTGCCTTCAAGTCCTTTGCCTTGAACGTCCAGAAAATACATTAACAAAGCAAAAGCACTAATAGTAATTATGTAGAATAAAATATTTCTATATTTTGTCATAAGCTATTTTAATCAGGTTGTGTTTTTGGTTTAGTTGGGAAATAAAAAACAAATCCGGCAACTGTCCGTAAGCCTGCATTGTAATCTTTTACCCAATCGGAGGTGTAATAGGGAGCAACTTCAAAAAAAATACCGGCATTTTGAAATGAAAAAGGAAAACCTTCAACACCAATTGGAATCACTGCACCATATTTATTCGGACGGTCGATATTCCATTCGCCGCGGCCACCAATACCTATATGAAATCTTACTTTTTCAAGTAACACGGCCCTGAATAAAACATTAAGTTCAGTTATGAAAGAAGAGGTGCCTGCTTTTGGTGTGAAAACTGCTTTAGAGACTCTCGCATCCAAACATGCAAGAGAATTTTTCCCGCTTCGGAAACCAATGCCGGCTTCTGTGCCTGTTGGATAAAAACCAATGCCAACACCTGTTTGTGAAAATGAATTTGTATTGAGAGCACACACCATTAAAAGCGGAATGAATTTCTTAAGCATAAAACTACGAATTAATAAAGCGCAAAAATACATCTTGACTAAAAGCAGAAGCGCTTATAGTAATGAAATAAGGGATAATGTAATAAAACAGCTAAAAAATGTAATGAAACTAATTTACCCAGCTTGCAAATTTTTTGCGGAAACTCTCACCTAAATTTAAAACCGTTTTTGTTTTTCCGGGAATCTTTAAAACGATCTCATCGGCGGTATACGCCTGTATTATTTTTTTGGTAACGATATCGGCTTTATTAACTTGTAAGAATTGACTTTGAGGTAAAAGACTCAACAGCTTTTCAATGGTAATATTTTTAAGAATAAGTTCATTGCTGTTTTGTAAGTGAACTACTTTATCACGTTTATCAATTTCGGAAGTGGTAATGAATAAAATTTCTTCAAAATAAATGGTCGATTTACCAATGTTTGTATTCCAACTGAAAAATGTTTTGCTATTACTTTCGCTTAATTGTTTTTGAGCTTTGCTGAGTGCTTTTTCAAGGCGCTCTTTGGTCACAGGTTTTTTTATGAAATCACAAGCTTCAATTTCAAACGCGTTAACAGCAAATTCAGGATATGCTGATGTAAAAATAACCTGTTTGTCTTTTAATAATTGGGCAATTTCTATTCCATTTATATCCGGCATATTGATGTCCAATAAACAAACATCAAAATCTATGTTTTGGTAGTCTTTTAAAAATAATTCAGGTGAGTTAAAACAGCGTTCTATTTCAACAAATGGCAACTGTTCGCATAACATTTTTAAGTACGTTAAGCCGGGCAGTTCATCATCCAATATTATGCATTTTATTTTTGAACTCAAGTAAATTAATTTTTAAATAGGAAGTGTAAATGCCATTGTCGGCAATATATTCTAATTTATAATGCGTTTTGTAAATTAGATCCAAACGGCGTTTTAAGTTCTCTTTGCCAATTCCGCTTTTAGCAGATAACAATGGTTTTTTGTTTACTTTATTGGTGACAATAAATAAAAAGTGATCATCCTTTAATTCTATCTCGATCGATATAAAAGCATCATTACTTTGCAGATCGGCATGCTTAAATGTGTTTTCAATAAAATAAGCGGTGATCAATGGAACTATAACCGGTTGTTCGTAAAAAGGATTATTAACATCAATGTTTTCTTTTATGCGGATATCGTAAACCGGCAATAATTTAATTTTATTTAATTCAATAAAATTTTTGGCAAACTCAAGTTCTTGCTTTAAAGAAATAAGCTGCGAGCCGCTATCGTACAAAACATAATCCAATACCCCGCCAAGTTTTTCAAGTGCCATATGGGTACGGTATGCATAACCCTGAATGGAGTTTAATGTGTTTTTGAATAAATGCTGATTCAAAATAAATTTAGTGTGTTCAAATTCTGAACTGTTAACCGCATTAAGATTTTCTCCCTTTTCTTTTTTTAAGGTTATGTTTTCCTTAGTGAGTTTTTTATTGCGGTTACTTAAAACAACGGCGAACACAATAAGTGCAACGCAAGCCAATAAAGTTAAAGTAAGGATAATATAAAATGTACTTTGCATTAAACTAAAACTGTGAGGCAAAGCTAGGTATTTTTAGCAATTAATGTATTTCCAATTGCGGATCTTGCCTTGAGATAACCATTCTACCATAGTTTTTAGCCGCTTATTACGGGTTTCTTCGGTTTTAGCTTCCGTAACCCATTGAACATACTCTTTTTTATGACTCG
>DATMPR010000275.1:0-7627 GCA_035567575.1 Bacteroidia bacterium | reverse complement strand
GGGTGCAAATTCATGGTAAGTACAGGCCCCTGTTAAAATAGCCGCTTTAGGAAAATGATATTTCATTATTGCAATTAAGCGGGTTACTTCCGGACTAAATTTAAAATTTGTTTCATTCACATCACTTTGCTCATTCGATTGCGGGACAATAAATGTTTCAGGCAAAACAACCAGTTCTGTATTTTTATTTAATTGTGCCGACGTTAGATTTTTATGCAATTGATCGAGCTGCCAATTAAATCCAAATGAAAATTTTTCGGTATAAGGATCGTAATTTGGCTGTATGATGGAGACATTTATTTTTTTATCTGGTGTAATGGTACGAACTCCCAGAATAATGTATGATAAAATTATTGGAATGATAATAACTAAAACAGGTTTTGTATAAGCTTTCCAGTTTTTTTCTCCTCTAGAAATCAAATGGTAAAATAAAACATTGGCAACCAACACCCATAAGCTTCCGCCGCTAACACCTGTAAATTCGTACCATTGTATAAAACGATGCGAACCCGCAAAACAATTTCCTAACGTTAACCAAGGCCATGTCAACTCCCACGAATGATGCAAATATTCGTAAGCGATCCAAATGGGAATTAAAAGCCAGAATTTTAACGTACCAAAAATTCTTCTTTCAGTTTGATACCAAATTAAAAACATTCCACTATGTAAAAGCGCATTGCAAACAATGGCAAGAATAGCGCCTTCCAATGAAGCATTATACACCCACCAGGTGGCAACAATGTTCCAGATAAAAAATGTGAGATAAGAAATTCCCCAGATCTTTAAACTTTTTTTCCGTGAATCGGAAGTGTGAATTTTATTTACAGCTAAAAATAATGGGACAAACGCAAGAAATAAAACCCAAGTTACTGTATACCAGGAAATGCCTAATAAAAAGCCGCTAAGTAAAATGAGCAAAAAATTGGATGCTTTTTTAAGCATATGTTATTACTATTGCCCCTGCCCGTGACAGTTCTTGTATTTTTTACCGCTGCCGCAAGGACAAGGATCGTTTCTTCCTATTTTAGTCTCCACGCGAACAGGCTGTTGTTTTACTTTTTGCTGTTCTTTTTGTTCTTGTACTTCGTTTTCGTCGCGAGTTTCGGTTAGCTTTTCTTTTTTTGCTTTTGGTTGTTCCTGTACAAATTTAGCTTGCTTCACTTGTGGTTTATTATCTTCCACCGGTAAACCGCCTTTCATTAAAAAGGAAACAATATCCTTGCTTGTTTTTCCTATCATGTCGCGGAATAAATTGAACGACTCTAATTTATAGATCACCAAAGGATCCTTTTGTTCGAGAGAAGCATTTTGAACAGCTTGTTTTAAATCATCCAATTCACGTAAATGTTCTTTCCACGAATCGTCGATCATCGCTAACACAACTGTTTTCTCAAACGCTAACATCATTTCACGGCCCTTAGTCTCGTACGATTTTTTAAGGTTCGCCATGATCTGTAAACCGCGGATACCATCGGTAAAGGGTGTTACAATGTTCTCGAATTTATTATCAGGATTTGTATAAACATCTTTCACGACAGGGAAAACCGTTTCACAAATATTTTCAATTTTTAATGCGTATTGTTTTTGTGCCGCAGCAAATAATTTTTCAGTAACTTCTGCTTCGTTATCCGAACTAAATTCTTTATCGCTCAACGGGCTTTCCACACCAAAGTTTTTGATGCATTCCAATGTAAATCCTTCGTAATCTCTTACTGAATGATATTCTAAAACAATATTTTCAGAAACTTCGTACAACATGTTTGCGATATCAATACTTAATCTATCGCCATACAATGCACTGCGGCGGCGTTTGTAAATTACATCACGCTGTGCATTCATTACATCATCATATTCAATTAATCTTTTACGTGTACCAAAGTGATTTTCTTCTACTTTTTTCTGCGCGCGCTCAATGGATTTGGTGATCATGCCGTGCTGAATTACTTCTCCCTCCTGCAAACCCATTCTATCCATTAATGAAGCAATACGCTCACTTCCGAATAAACGCATTAAGTTGTCTTCCAAACTCACAAAGAATTGTGAACTTCCCGGATCACCCTGACGACCGGCACGGCCGCGTAACTGACGGTCGACACGCCTGCTCTCGTGACGTTCAGTACCAATAATTGCTAAACCACCGGCATCTTTAACACCCGGACCTAGTTTAATATCCGTACCACGACCGGCCATGTTAGTTGCAATTGTAACAGTGCCTGCTTTACCGGCTTCTGCAACGATCTCTGCTTCCTTCTGGTGGAGTTTCGCATTTAATACATTATGCTTGATGCCGCGTAATTTTAAAGTGCGGCTTAATAATTCTGAAATTTCAACTGAAGTTGTACCAACAAGAACCGGACGGCCCGCTGCAACTAATTTTGTTACTTCTTCAATAACTGCATTATATTTTTCGCGTTTCGTTTTGTAAACAAAATCTTGTTCATCCTTACGGGATATTGCGCGGTTGGTAGGAATAACCACCACGTCTAATTTATAAATATCCCAGAACTCTTGTGCTTCCGTTTCGGCTGTACCGGTCATGCCCGCCAGCTTATTGTACATACGGAAATAATTTTGTAATGTAATTGTCGCGTAAGTTTGAGTAGCCGCTTCAATTTTTACATTTTCTTTTGCTTCAATCGCCTGATGCAATCCATCACTGTAACGGCGGCCTTCCATGATACGGCCTGTTTGCTCATCAACAATTTTAATTTGTCCGCCATCAATTACATACTCAGTATCTTTTTCAAAAACTGTATACGCTTTTAATAATTGATTTACGGTATGAATACGTTCGCTTTTTACACTGAACTCACGCATCACAGATTCTTTTGCAACTAATTTTTCTTTTGGATCAGTAATGTTTTTTTCAATATCAGCTACTTCATCTCCAACATTCGGAATAATAAAAAACTTCGGATCTTCACCGCTTGTTGTGATCAGATCAATTCCTTTTTCAACCAGATCAACTGAGTTGTGTTTTTCATCAACCACAAAATATAATTCCTGATCTATTTTATGCATTTCCTTGTTTTGGTCTTGCATGTAATAGTTTTCAGTTTTTTGCAATAAAGCTCTTACACCTTGCTCGCTTAAAAATTTAATTAAGGCTGAATTTTTTGGTAAACCGCGGTAAGCTCGTAATAACGGAATGCCCGCTTCTTTTTCTTTTCCTTCGGCATATAATTTTTTTGCATCGGCTAAACAAGTTAATACGTATTGCTTTTGTGTGTTCACTAATTTTTCTACGCGCGGTTTAAATTCGTTGAACTCGTGTTTATCGCCTTGTGGTGTTGGTCCTGAAATAATTAATGGCGTACGTGCATCATCAATTAAAACTGAATCGACCTCATCCACAATAGCAAAATTATGTTTACGCTGTACTAACTCATCAACACCTCGTGCCATGTTATCGCGTAAGTAATCAAAACCAAATTCGTTATTTGTTCCGTAAGTAATATCACACAAATAAGCATCACGGCGTTCTTGCGTATTTGGTTCATGTTTATCAATACAATCAACACTTAAACCGTGGAATTGAAATAAAGGCGCGTTCCATTCGCTGTCACGTTTTGCTAAATAATTATTTACAGTTACTAAGTGTACACCACGACCAGCCAGTGCATTTAAGAAAACAGGAAGAGTAGACACTAAAGTTTTTCCTTCACCTGTTGCCATTTCTGAAATTTTTCCCTGATGTAAAACAACACCACCAATTAATTGCACATCGTAATGGATCATATCCCAGGTAACATCACCGCCGGCTGCAATCCAGGAATTTTTCCAAACGGCTTTACCGCCGCGGATCTCAATGTGTTTTAAATTTTTTGCGAACTCTTTATCTTTCTCGCTTGCGGTAACTTCTAATTCTTTATTTTCTTTAAAGCGGCGCGCAGTATCTTTTAAAATTGCGAATGCTTCAGGAAGAATTTCATTTAATACTTCTTCTATTTTTTTGGTGATGCCTTCTTCAATTTCATCGATCTCTTTGTATAATTCTTCTTTTGTATTAACATCCATATCAGGCTTCGAATCCATTTCCGCGTTAATGGCTGCAATTTTATCTGAATCTTCTTTAATAAATTCCTGAATTCTTGCTTTTAAAGCGAGTGATTTTGCGCGTAATTCGTCATTACTAACGTTAGCTAAAGTTCCATAAATTTCATTTATTTCTTCAACAATGGGTTCAATGTCTTTTACATCTTTTTCCGACTTGGTACCGAATACTTTTTTAAGAAAGTCAAACATAATAATTCCCCAATTTTATGGGCTACCAAAGGTAATAAAAAAAGGGTTGGTTTACGGCTGAAAAAGAGGTTTGATTACCAGTAAATTGGCATTTTTTAACCATTTAAAAGATAAACGCTGCCATTTGTTGAATGGGTTTTTGGTTTCGTATTTAAAATCCTATTTTTAGTGATAGTTATGCACCACCCCTTTTCCAAATATCTACTGGTAGCGTTTATATCTGTTACTTCATTGTTAAGATCGCAGCAGTTTCATTTTAAAAATTATTCGGTTGAGAGCGGTTTGCCTTTTGTACAGGTGTACTGCATGTTTCAGGACAGCAAAGGTTATTTATGGAGCGGCGGTTATGGCGGCTTAAGTTGTTTCGACGGAAAAGATTTTATTAATTATTCTCCAAAGAATGGTTTGATAAATCACCGCGTAAATGCCATTTGTGAAGATGATTCAGGAAATATTTATGCCGGAACATTGGAAGGGCTTAGCGTTCTTACCCGGAAAAAAATAAAACTAAATTACAACACAAAGAATGGTCTGGCCGAAAACACAATTAATGCTTTACATTACCAAAAAGGCGAAGGCGTTTACATTGGCGCCGGTCATGGTTTGTATTGTTTGAATAATGGAAAGTTTTCGGTGCTTGATAGTTTTAATAACCACGAAATAAAATGTCTGCAGACTTTTGGCGATATTTTATGTGTAGGCACAACCAACGGACTATTTTATTACGATAAGAAAAACAAAACCGTTAAAAAACAGAATGGGTTTGATAATGAAATTATTAATTGTCTCGCTGTTTGTCCGGGCGATTCATCATTACTTGTTGGAACAGCAATGGGTTTTTCAATTTTAAAATATCCCGGTGATAAGCCTTATAATTTTCATGAAAAAAATGGTTTGATCGATGAGAACATTACTTCGGTTTATTGCAAAAACACCAATAGTATTTGGATCGGTTCCGGAAATGGTTTACTGAATTTTAATGGTAAAGAATTTTCTTTTTACAATATTTACGGCGAAAATAATTCCAATCACATACTTTGCATATTAAAGGATACCGAAAGCAATTTATGGCTGGGTACGCACAGCGGATTGTTTCGTTACAGGGATAATGCGTTTTCGAGTTTTAAGAACAGTGGTATCGCTAATGCCACGGTTTTCCAGATCTTCAGGGATAGAAAAGACGATCTGTGGTTCTGTGCCGAGACGGGCGTGTTCAAATATTCGCAAGGGTTTTTTAATTTATTAAGTACAAAAGATGGTCTAGCCGATAATTATTGCGTTACCGGAATGGAAAACGATGACGGCATTATTTGGTTTGGTTCTAAGAATGGTGTATCGTGGTATAAGGACGGAATTTTTAGGAATCTTACACGCACTCAAGGATTTAAATTAACGGGGCCATTAAGCGCAATGTATAAAGATAAGACCGCTACCATTTGGGTTGGCGGTAAAGATGGTGTTGCCGCATTCAGAAAAATAAATGGCGCTTACATTCCAACTTACTACATGCTTCCAGAATTAATACAGGAATGGGGCGTAACTTCATTCACCGAAGATAAAGACGGCGGACTCTGGATGGGAACTGCAGGACAGGGAATTTATAAATTCGAAAATGACATTTTTGTTTACAAGAGTAAGATCTTAAACATTAAGCCTTCTTCTTTTTTTATGTTATTGTGTGATAAAAATAATGTTATCTACGGTGCAACTTTAAATGGTCTTTGGATTTATGATGTAAAAAATAAAACACAGTCATTTATTTCTGAAAAAGAAGGTCTTAATTCCGAATTGATCTATTCACTTAAATTTGTAGATGCTGAGAACAGCATGTGGATCGGCACCAATCAGGGCGTGAATAAACTGAATTTAAAAAAATACCGCGAATCGAAAACTGTCGAGATCGCCTCTTACGGAAAAGCGGAAGGTTTTACAGGCGTAGAATGCAATAGTTACGGTGTGTGGGAAGATAAAGACGGCACGATGTGGTTTGGCACAGTAAATGGTATTGTTAAGTACGAGCCCAAATCATTTAAAGAAAATAAAGTGTTATCTAAAACTTATTTTCATTCGATCACAGTTCAAAACCAGGATACTGTTTTAGAAAGCGGCGCTGTACTTCCTTACAATTATAATAACATTGGCTTTTATTACCGTGGTATTTCATTAACTAATCCGGATAGGGTTCGTTATGTAAAAATGCTGGAAGGATTAGAAAGTAAATGGTCGGAACCAAGTTCTGAAGATTATAGCAAATATGGTAATCTTGCGCCCGGTAACTATACCTTTAAAGTAAAAAGCTGTAACAGTGAAGGCATTTGGAATCCTGAGCCACTTGTTTTTGAATTTGAAATTAAAACTCCATTCTTCAAAACCTGGTGGTTCGCTGTTTCACTTATTGGTTTAATAGTTGCTGTTATCATGATCATATTCCGCATCCGAGTTCAAAATATCAGTAAAAAAGAAAAAGCCGAGTTCGATAAAAAAGTAGAAATTGCTAAAGTGGAATTAAAAGCTTTACGCGCACAAATGAATCCGCACTTTGTTTTTAATTCACTAAACTCCATTCAACATTATATTTTAAATAGCAAGAGTAATGAAGCGGCGAAATACTTAAACAAATTTGCAAAACTGATCCGCATCATTTTAAATAATTCAGAAAAACCAATGGTGACGGTGAATGAAGATGTTGAGTCGTTACGCTTGTATCTTGAATTAGAGCAAATGCGTTTCGACGGTAAATTTGATTACACTATAAATGTTGATACAAGCGTTGATGGTGATTATGATGAAATTCCACCCATGTTAATGCAGCCTTATCTCGAGAATGCCATTTTACACGGTTTAAATCCAAAAGAGACAAAAGGTCATTTAAAAATTGATATTTTTACAAAAAACAATTACATTGTGTGTAGAATTAGTGATGATGGAATTGGTTTAGTAAAATCGGGCGAAATAAAACGCACACAGCCGGGACAACAACATAAATCCTTAGGTATGAAAATTACGAGTGAAAGAGTAAGAATATTAAATGACATAAATAAATCAGACCTCAGCGTATCGGTTACCGATCTAAAAGATGCAAATGGTAATTCATGCGGAACGATGGTAGAATTATACATTCCACATTTTAATTAAATAATTATGATAAAAGCTTTGATAATAGAAGATGAACAAAAAAGCCGCGAGATGCTGGCTATGTTAGTTCAACAAAACTGTCCTACTTTGCAAATGTTAGGCAGCGCGAAAAATGTAACAGAAGGTGTTGAGATGATCAATACTCTTAAACCCGATCTAATATTTTTAGATATTCAAATGCCCGACGGAACCGGATTTGATCTGTTGGAACAAGTTCAGGATAAAAAATTCGAGATAATTTTTACCA
>DATMPR010000274.1:0-2770 GCA_035567575.1 Bacteroidia bacterium | reverse complement strand
GAAATACAAAAGGACCTACTGTTTCAACGTAATTGTTCGACACCATACGATAAATGACGTACGGCCCGATGTCGGCTCTGTGGCCGCTTGTTTTATAACTGATTTTTCTTTTACTCATGACTTTATTTTTTAAAGGTTTATACTGTCCTTTACTGATACAAAGTTGCGACATGGAAAGATCCTAAATCGATGATTAATGATAAAAAAGAACGTTGACATTTGTCAACGAATTAAGGTAAAACAGGATAAAAATGTGGTGGAAGCTACTTTTTTACAAGGTTATGACGTACGCGGCTAAGGGTTTCTTTGGTCACACCTAAATAGGAGGCAATCAAATGTTGCGGGAAACGTTCCAAAAGCTGAGGATATGTTTTTGCAAGATCAGCATATCGTTTTTCTATCGGATCGCTTATAGAGGAATGAACTCTTTTTTGAAGTGCAAAGGCGTGGTTATTGTCTAATTGCCGGGCCATTTCGCTCATAGCAGGAATTGAAGTCAGTTGATTCATATCTGCTTTAGTAATTATCAAAACTTCGGATTCTTCCCACGCATCTATGTTATAAATAGTGGGCGTAAGCATAGTAAAACTTTCGCGATCACCGGCCCACCAGCCTTCTATTGATAAACGAACCATGTGTTCAGCGCCTTTATCGTCAACGCTATACTGCCGCATTGCACCCTTCACAATAAAAGCCATGTATTTGCATACTTCTCCGGCCTGTAGAAAGTATTGTCTTTTTCTTATTTTTTTGGGAATGAATGCTTCTTTAATTGAAGAAATATCTCTTTCAGACAGCGGCGTAGTAGAATGCCTTTCAATATATTTAATAAGGGACTCGTGCATTGGGTATGTCAAATATACGAATTTGTTAATTTTCGCATGTTAAGCGTGATTTCCCAATGAAAACCGATCAAACCCCTTCTAAAAAGTTTAGTTCTTCCTCACCAAAGGTATCTGTAAATTGGAAGGTCTGTTTTCCTCCTTATCAAAGCCACGGCCATCTATATTACGTGCGCCCCAAAACATCATGTCGTTGAATAAATAAATCAGATCATATTCAGCAAAGACCTGACCTTCCGCAAGACCAAAGGGTACAAAGGCTTTTTTAAATATACTCTGTGTTTGGTTGATTTCCCATTTAGAATATCCATCCTTGGCTAGTTGGTTTAATACATCGGCGAAACCCTGAAGCAGCGGGGTTACTTCGTAAGCTTCATCCGCGATGAAATCTACTTTTTGGGCTCCTGTAGCAATAGGATGATCTCCCTGCCAACGTATACTCCCTTTGATAAATAATTTGGTCAAAGGTACTTTGCCATAGGGATCCGCAAGGTTGGTTACGGTAAGTTCAAACTTATCTCCCGCAATATATTTAAATTCTCTTTTTAGATAAAAAGGCTTTAAGCTGCCATCCGCATTTTTTAAACTGCTGGGACGGATTTCAGGAGCAATGCTTACCCATTCTCCCTGTATAGCTCGTTTAATTTGATCTGTTGTCATAGTGTTTAAATATTATGATTTAGGTTTCTCCTTTAATAAATAATCTACCAATTTTTGTATTTGTGGTCCGATAATTAAAATAGCCGGAATTACTACAAGATATGCCATTCCCCATGATCGTAGCCAAATCTGTAAGAATTTTTCATTGAAACCAATATTTACAGAGATAAGTGTAAAAGAAATAATACCAGTTGTTACTATTCCCATGATCAACGCAAAAACTATTTTATTTTTCATGTGCTTACTTTTTAATAAGTGCGACCTGACCGATATGATACTGTAAATGGTTTGTCCGACCAATGACCACATTCAATCTGTTTCTGTGCGGTTCTTTCGCAAAATCTTCCTCTGATACCGAACTGTGTTTTTGAAACCATTCGTCTGGACTTAACTTATTGAAGTGTTCGGCTAATTTAGAATTTACATTTTTCCAAACTGCTCTTACTTCTTTTGCTGAAGGGATATCGGAAACAGATTTATCGGGCTTGTTCAAAAAAGCATCTTCTAAATGTGCATAGTGTTGTGATTCAAAATTAAGTAAGGGCAACATTTTATCATGCACCAAAGCTAAGTGACCTAATAAATAGAGAGCTCTGTTTCTTCCGGGAGAAACTTCCTTTTGCAAATCTTCATCTGATAGCGAATCAAACATTTTGTTAGCTGCTTCTATTCTTGAGTTCCATGCATCAAGCACAGGTTTTACTATTGATTGTTTTTATGTTTCCATTTTTATGTTTTTAATATTTATTGACAAATATATGTAATTAAACTTGCATTTTGCAAGTTTAATATATTATCTTTGTGTATCTTTAACGCTAAATGAAAAAGGCCAAGGAAAATATTGAAAATCGGTCGGTATGTCCTATTGCGTGTACCCTTGATCTTGTCGGCGATAAATGGTCGCTAATTATTATTAGAGACATGATGTATCTTGGAAAAAGCACTTACAATGAATTTTTAAATTCGAAGGAAGGTATATCTACCAACATACTCAATGATAGATTGGTTATGCTAACTGAGGTTGGATTGATAAATTACACGGGTACGGCAAAACGAAAAAAATATACTCTTACCAAAAAAGGACTTAAATTAAAGCCGGTACTCGAAGCAATATCATTGTTTGGGTTCAAGTATTTTACCGGGGACAAAGAACAATTGAAGAATATAAAGAGGGTGCTTAACTTGTAGCAGGAGGCTAATGATTATGTAAGCTCCCCTGAAAGTTGACCATTTAAAAGTTGATTAATTCGGGTTCTTCTTTATTGATT
>DATMPR010000273.1:0-11395 GCA_035567575.1 Bacteroidia bacterium | reverse complement strand
TTGGTGGCCGCCTGTAAAAAAAACAGCATGAGCGCCTTTAATGCGTTTTATTGAATCCGGATTCCGGGCATCTTTTTTATTTTCGACTTTTATAAATCCCGCGTGCGTAAAACCGACTTGCTTGAAAGAATTTATATAAAGTTCCTGCATTTCTGCAGCTATTGAAGATGCTGAAGCAATGATCTCAACAACATGATGTGCCCTCGGAGCTTTTAAAATTAACGTACTTAATATTTCAAAATGCGATCTTGATATATCTTTTTTATGAATGGTTAAATTCTCTCCGCGCACTTCTCCCATGTCTTCATGGCCTCCAACAATAAGTAATTTTCCTTTAGGAATCATGTTAACTAGAATAATTTGATTAATTCAGGCGATTGGGCTATACTTAAAAAATGTAAATCCGGTATAAATAAAAAAGTAAAACTATTTTTTTTCATTCTCTAATTTTAAATATTGGTTACTGAGCTTGTCGAAGTATTATTTAGGCGGACCATCATTTAACATTTTATTATTCATCAACGGTACCATCTCCCCATTCATGTCAAGACAATCTCCTTCGTTTATTTGGGAGACTTTTCCATCTTTTGTTTTTATCATCCCACTCATCATAACAATAGTTCCATTTTGCAGCACCATCGCTTCTTCCATCGGAACTAAAATTCCGTTTTTTGCAACCATTAATTTTCCTCTATTCAGAGTTACGCAGATCTTACTTACATCAATAGAATCGTTTGTTCTTATTTGCATTCCGTCTTTAATTTGGTATTTCACCGAATCGATTTGCGAAAAAGCGGATAAAGAACTTGCTGTTACTGCCACTATTAAGATTAACTTTTTCATTATTTCTTTTCAAATAAAAATTTAATTAAAAAAACAGAAAACCGGTCAGCCTTATCCCGAAGGGACCACTTCGTGGCGGGCTTGTCCAGCTTTTCTGTTTTTATTTTGGTCAGCCTTACGGGGCTTGTCCTTTTTTTATTTTTAATTTACAGATTTACGATAGGCTTTATCCCATAAGGACCACTTCGTGGCGGGACTTGTCCAATTTGCACTCTGCATTATTTTTGAAACACAATTTTTTTCATCATTAATATTTTGTCATCTGTGTTTATTTTATTAAAATAAACACACTATTATTAATCCAAGACTTAATAATATTAATAAGTAATTTTTTTGCATTTTAGTTCTTATTCTTGTAAATATTCTTTTTCAAAATTACCGTTACTAAATTGATTTTTGCGCGATTATCGTTGATGTGGTATTTTACATAGCTCAAAAAGGAGAATGACGATTTGGTTATGGTATTTTATTTTTTATAACACCGATCGTAACTTCTTCCGGAATCTGCTCCGCAGACTCATTTTCATTTATCTCATTATTTTCTTTAACTGCTGTTCCGCTTTGTATAATTGCATTCTTCTCTTTTAAAGCAAGAAAAGGAAGTTCGATGAAACGATATGAAAGAAATGTTGTTATGGCAAGTAATACATGAACGAGAATTAAGAAGAGGATATAATTTTGCAGTGAATATTTATTAAAAAAAGTCATCAGAATAAAAATAATAACCGGATTGAACATATATATACCATACGAAACTTTCCCAAACTGATTCATAATGTTTGGTTTTTCCGGAGAAAATACTGCATTAGGATTGAACAGGAAATTGCCGATCCAATAAGCAACGGGAAGAACAAAAACATATTTTTTCATAGTGTCATGAAGAAAAGATCCGCTCTCCATATAATCCACATTTAAAAAAACCAAAATAAAAATGGAATAAATAATAAGCCGCACAGGAAGCGGGTGGTCGAATTTAATTTTCCGGTGGTAAAATAAATATCCAAATAATCCGCCAAGCGCCAGAACATCAACACGGCTTAAAGTATGCATATATACCGACATCCCATAATCAGCCGTGTTTTTCGCGAAAAATCCTCTGAAAATAATGGAAATGAAAATTATGAATAGTAATGTCTGCGGTAATTTTTTCATTGGTATAAAACCTATGAGTAACGGACAGATCAAATAAAAATGTTCTTCAATGCATATCGACCATAAGTGATTTGTTGCTGCAGATTTTGGTCCATTCTTTATCAGATCAAAATTTCCGCCAAATAAAAAATGATAAATATAAGTGGGACTTTGTTCTGCGAAAAAATAAGTCAATAAAGGAGCGATCAGTAACATAAGAAAATATAAGGGCCAGATCCTGAATGCTCTTCGTATATAAAATTTCAGCACATCCACTTTACCGGTCTTTTCTTTTTCAACCAATAAAAGATAGGTGAGTAAGAAACCGCTTATGATGAAAAAAATGTCGACTCCGAGCGAAAAATTATGAATGATCACATCAAGTTTATCCATCGTTTGAGGAGAAAAAGAATCAGTTAAAAAACCCGGATGTCCAAGTTTAACTTTCCATCCGAAAAAACAATGCAGTAAAACGATCATGTAAGCTGCCAAAAACCTAAGCATGTCAAGATTCTTGAAATGGATCCGTTGTGTATCAATTTGATTTTCCATTTTAGTTTTTTATTTAAGATCGTCGTCGGTCACTTTACCATTAGTGAAACAAATAAAATCGAAATACCATATAGAATTAGTTGTGTATTTTTCGGGCTGTTCAAACGAAAATATAATGTTGTGCAAACCGCCTTTTCTCAAAACGTTCAGCACACCATCGCCTCCCGGATTACCATCCGTAAAATCTTTTAAAGGAACAGAAATGAATTGCCACTTATCACTTGTAGGAAGTGTTATATTGTAATACCAGCTGTCATCTTTATCTTGCTGCAGGATCCCATCGTTATTATCATCCTCTTGAACTATTATTTTAATGATGTCTTTGTCGCCGTTAGTTTTAGGAATGTAGACGCGGAAATTTAAGTGATCGGTTTCGGTATTCAAGTCAATATTCTTTCCAACACCTTTTCCCCATCCTCCATAAGTTTCTTTACCGTTCCAATTTATTTTCAAGGTATTTTTAGAAGCGATAAGGGCTTTATCGGTGTTAGAACTATCGAGTGTGATCTTTGCACTTCCATAACTAAAGAAACGGTCTTTTTGTAAGGAGATACTATCACCCTTAAGTCCTTCAAAATCTTCCACCAGTAAAAGTACTTTGTTTATCCCTCTGATATTTTCGTATTGGCTTAATGTTGTGCCTCTTACTTCAGCAACCAGAAATTTAGTTTCAGCTAAAAAAATAACTACTGTGCTAAGCAATAATGTAAATAATGCTTTTAGCGCTTGTTTATTTGATCCCGATCTCAAAAGCTTAACGTTGCAGATTAATTTATAATAGTGATAAATTTATGTTCGCTATTACATAGTTGACCTTTGTTTTCGGCAATCAAGCATTTCAAATAGTTTAAAACCTGAAACGGTATTTTGAGTTTCACATGTTTTGGTATTAAAAACGTTATTTTGTTTTTGGAATTAGTTCCGCTAAAAATAAAATCAAAAATAAATTCTATGATTTACGGCTATTATAAATACCCTGTCAGCGAATTAAAGAAAACTACTCTGATAACCTTAGTAAATTTGATAAAATAAGATAATTAAAATTTGATGAATGAGAGGAGAAAAGGAGGAAATCATGGAAACTAAATCAGGAACAGAAGGGACAAGCGATTTAAACCCTAAAACAGAAGAAGGCATATTAGCCTGCAGTATTACACCGGAAATTCAAGACATGGATCTATTGAGTGATAATCACGAGAAAAATGCACAGTTCTCGGGTGTTTTTTGTAAAGGAGTGCAGTATTTCGATTTTAAAAATATTGATTTTATTACTAACAGCGATCTGGCCAATTTAATTGATCTTTTAAAATCGCTGCTAAAGCAAGGCATAGCACTCCAATTTGTGAATGTGAACAAAAAAATAAAAGAAAAAGTAAAAGCTATGGGACTTGAAAACATTCTTAATTGCAGTTAAATAAAATGAGTGATAGAACATTTTACTTTACTAAATATGAGAACAGAGTACCTTATAAGGCGATCCCTGATAATAAATACAGAACTTTATTGTTTCAGTTTTTTGGGATCCTGACGATTGCTTTAGGTTTCGCCTATTTGAATTGGCGATGGCGCTATTCTCTTAATTACGAAGCGCTGTGGTTTTCGTTACTGCTTGTTATTGCCGAAACTTTAAGTTTTTTAAGCACAATATTGGTAGTGATAAATTTTTGGTCGAACAAAGATGCTGAAAAAACGGCACCCGTGCATTACCTTTCTGAAATTGAAGATCTGCAAAGCAGATCTGACCGCCCTGTGAAAATTGATGTTTTTATTGCGAGTTATAATGAAGATGTTGAATTAGTACGCTTAAGTATCATTGATGCTAAAAAAATACAATATCCATTTCCGGATGTAGAACTAAAAGTTTATGTATTAGATGACGGACGCCGCGACGGACGAAATCCTGCTAAAGAAAACATGAAGAAAGTAGCGGAAGAGGAGGGCGTAGGTTATTTGATCCGCGAACATAATGAAGGATACAAAGCGGGAAATCTTAAAAACGCTCTGGAACATACCAGCGGCGATCTGTTCGCTATTTTAGATGCAGATACACGTGCTTTCCCTGAATTTCTTATTCATACCACCGGTTATTTTAGAAAACAAAAAGTGGCATGGGTGCAAACACCTCAATGGTTCTATGATACCACTGAAGCACAGGAATTAAGTTCTGTCATAAATCACAAATTTAAAATAACTAACACTTATGTAAAGCGCTTTGTTAATTTTGCATTTGGAAAAATAAAAGTGAACGAAGATCTTTATGGAAATGACCCCCGCCTTTTTTACGATGTGATCTTAAGAAAACGGAATTATCATAACGCGGCTTTTTGCTGCGGGGCTGCATCTGTTCATCGCCGCGAGGCTATTATGAGTTTAGCACTTAGAGATTTTTCGGAAGAAATAAAAAAACTGGAGACCGATCTGATTAGTCAGCATAAAGACATTAAAGAAATTCACGATCAAACTAACGCTCTTGTTTTAAAGCAGGAAGTGATCCCTTTTAAATTTCATGCTTCCGAAGATATCTATACTTCCATAATGCTGCATGCTGATAAAGAGAATAGGTGGGAAAGTATTCAGCATCCGGATATAGAATGTAAAATGCTTTCAACGCAAGATCTTGATAGCTGGATAAAACAGCATCAGCGATATGCCGAAGGATCGTTAGATATTGCATTAAAAGATAATCCTGTATTTAAGAACGGACTTTCGCTCGGACAAAAAATTTGTTATTTCAATACGATCTGGTCGTATTTTGCGCCGTTATGGATCCTTATATTTTTAATTAGCCCGGTTATCTTTTTTTTCACACTAACGCTGCCGGTAAAAGCATATAGTTTCGATTTTTTTAAATACTTTCTTCCATTCCAGGTTATGAATACGCTTACAATAACATTGGGCTGCTGGGGTATCTCAACAAAAAGAGGAGATCAGTATTATATTTCAAGTTTTTGGTTCATGTTAATGTCTTTATTTTCTGTTTTAAGCGGAAAGAAAGTAAAATTTAATGTCACTTCAAAGAATATACAAATGGGGAAGAATATGAAACATATTTTACCGCATCTTACCATTATTGGTTTAACTGTATTGGGAATTGTTTATAATATTGTTTTAATAGCGCTGGGGCATCATCCCACACCTTCCGGTTTTGCGGCAAACGCTTTTTGGTGTTTGTTTAATATTGTGTCTTTAAGTATTATGGTGCGTGCCGCTTATTGGAAGCATGAAGAAATAGAAACACCAGATATAAATTGAATAAAAAAATGACAAAGTATAAATTTCTTTTAAAGCCGATATTTTTCATCTTCAACCTGATATTTGCTACCTGGCTGGTATTTATGATCGAAGAAATAACCCCGTCTGATTTTGGCCGGTACAAATCCCTGTTTGAAGATCCTCCAAGACTCAGTCCTGATAAAATGCACCATAAACAATACCTGAAAAAACTGTGCGCCGACTATAAAAGCGGTAAATTGGACAGCCTTGAATTAGAGCTGAAATTAGACGGTTATTTAATAGCGCCCAAGGAAGTTGTGGTTAAATAAACCGGTAAAAATTGATCCCGGAATGCCCGTAATACGGGCATTTTTTGTTTAGGAACTGGTTATTCATTAATGATTATGTCCGGTGAACAATTGAGTATTCCTTTTTGGCTATTCTATTTGCCTGCTTAACGAATCATGACCAAAACCCTTTATTGCTAAGATATCTTTGACATCAGAAACCAATAACTAAAAAGATGTTAAATCAAAAAGAAATAACCCTTTCGGGCCAGCAGTTACAGGGAACCATTTTTCACAAGCCGCAGTTTAAGTTAAACGTGGCGGAAGCAGCCATGAGCTTAAACGATTCAACCGAAAATTTTGAAGCCGCTTTACATAAAGTAAAAACCGAATTGGTGAGTAAGAAAAAAAACTTACTTATCGAAAGCATTAAAAAAACAATAATTGATCTTATTTATTATTCGGAGCAGCAGATAAAAACAAATTTCTCAGATTATCTTAGCGAAAAACTAGGGTATCATTATACCTATTTAGCAAATCTTTTTTCGAAAGTCGAAGGATGCAGTATTCAGCAGTTTACTATCATAACTAAGATCGACCGCGTAAAAGAATTACTTGTTTATGAGGACATGAGGATCACCGAGATCTCCTTTAAGCTTCATTACAGCAGTGTAGCACATTTATCTAACCAGTTTAAAAAAGTAACAGGGTTTAGTCCATCGCAATATTTGGCATCCATTCGTCAAAACAAAAATATATTGCCTGGCAAATTTTCTTCTGAGGAGAATACTTATTCTGACCTTTCTAAAGAAGAGACAAAGATCTTATCATTAGTAATAAATAAAACATCAAAAACCCGCGACGAAGATCCGCAAGAGAAACACGGGTAATTTTTTCCCTTTTTTCTTGCAAATAAAGTATTGTGTTGGAATAAAAAAATGATAATGATTTATATGCCGTTTTTTCGGGTGCTAACCATTTAAAAAAATTTATGAAAACAAATTTTACATTTATTGTTTATCACTTAATTTAAATAAACCTTATGAGATCTTTAACAATTTGCATTCAAATATCAGCTTTGCTGATAATAATTTTTGAGTCTTGTGCAAAGCCTGCTGGCCCGGGAGGAAGAGCTATGGTGAAAGGCAAAGTATATGTTCATGATTTCGATAACACCTTTAAGTATTTAATATCGAGTGGTTATTCGCCCGGTGAAAAAGTATATATTGTTTATGGTAATAATACATTTGTTGGTAATAGTGTTACTACTTCGTATGATGGTTCATTTGAATTTATGTATCTAAATAAAGGTCATTACAAAATATTTGCAAATTCTATAGACACAAGTTATAAAATTAAAGGCAACAAAACCACCATCGCCGTTGTGCGCGAGTTTGATATTAATGATCCCAAGAAAGTGATTACGGTGGAAGATATTGTTATTAATAAGTGACCTCTGTCGTTCGTGCGATACCTAATAAACCAAATGTTTACCAACCATTCTTCTCAACTTGCATTTTCATTGGAGAAATTAAAATAATCAAGGAGTCGGGTGTGGAGTTATTCTTTTATAAACTTGGAATTATATTGTCGTTTATCGAAGGAGGTAATTTTTAACATATAACAACCGCTTGAAAGCCAAGAAACATCAATTTCTTTTTTGTACGCCTCTTTAAAAACGGTCTGTCCTAAATAATTTATAATTTCGTAATTCTCAAATCCCTTTTGGTTGGTTGTAACAAATAAAGTATTTGAAACAGGATTGGGATAAATTATCATTTCAGAGCCTAAATAACTTATTTCATTTAAACCAGTGGCATTAACCGGTAAACTAACGCTGCAAGTACCGAGGCAACAGCCATAACCACCCATCACTGTATAAGAACCTGGACATAGATTCGTATATGTTGATGTTGCATTTGTAATACCCAAAGGCTGCAACGTAAGTGTAACAGGAACACATCCAAAACCATTTATACTTGCCGCGATAACCCCATTGCAACAAGTAGAACAAGTTGCGGCGGTAAAGCTGACTGTAATAGTAAACCCACATTGCCCATAGAAATTTGTAGCAAAAAAAATAAAAATAATTAGAATTACTTTTTTCATAATGTTTGTTTTGCAAAAAGCGTGCCAGTTTTATTTTTAACGAGCTATAATGAGTCGTTTTTGAGCAGTTTGATGATCTGAATTGATAATTTGCAAAATATAAACTCCTTCTGAAAGGTTAACCGTTGGTATTTGAGCCTTACCCTGCGTAACCTCTAATTCCTTCTTATCAATCTCTTTTCCTGTAACATCAAATATTTTCACTTCAATACTCTTATCATAAAAATAACTCAGACTAATATTTACCAAATCCCTCGCAGGTTGTGGGTAAATACTTATGCTCTGTGCAAACAATGTATTTTCATTGATGCCAGTGCTCATATTTACATTGACCGTATCTGTTTTTATGTTACCACAAATGTTTTGAGTTACAACATAACTAAAAGTACCCAGTGTTAGCGGTTTTACCCAAATTCCACCACCAGTACCAACCGTTGTTGTTCCTGTTGTCCATGTACATTCTAAACCAATTTCAGGAGGACGACCAATAAAAGCGCTATCGCCTAAATTAATATTTTTATCAGGGCCGGCGTAAGCGGGTAAATTGTAATCAATCACACTAACATCGTCAATATTATACTCACTGAAAACGCCTCCACCAACGCCAGTTGTTGTAGAATTTGTTGCAGCATCAGTTTTAAAATTACCAATTACTAAATATTTTTCAGTTCCAGTTGCTGTATAAGTTCCGCTAACCTCAACCCAATTTAATGTATCATTAATGATTCCTGCACTATTAGAAACGCCATTGCTTAAATATGTCAGCTTCATCATACAATACTTAATCGTATCTAAAGTAACATCACCAAAATGTACTCCTAAGGCATCAATTGCATTCGGAGATGTGTTAGTTAAATTCACAAACATCTTTACACAATAAACTTTCCCTCCAATGAGATAGTTTTTTAATCTGTTTCTTGGATAAGTTCTGAAATTAGGGTAAACGCAAGTTGGGCTTGTGCAATAAAATGTTGCTAAAATAAAGCCATTTCCTGTTTTAGGATATTGAAAGGAAGAAGTGGTGTAAGGTACGTTAGGATAACATACATTAAAATAATCTCCAGCAGCTCCGGGTTTGGTAGTATCTATACTATTCCAATATTTTGCCTTTGCAATGTAGTTAGGCAAATTACAATCATAGTAATCTTCAAAAGAAGGGTTATTAACCAAATTAACTTGTCCATTTATTGTTAAACCCAAACAAAACAAAACCAACATTAATAGGTTTCGTTTCCTTAAAAAGAAAATGTTAATTAGATATAATAAGCTTCTTAACAATTCTGTCATTATTTTGATTAACTAAAGTTACAAAATAAATACCGGAATTCAAATTAAGCTTGATTTTACCTGCAAATGCCTGTGTTTTTATAAGATAATTGGCCATAATCTTTCCGCTAACATCAGTAATAAACACCTGAATAGTCTCAATTTCGTTACTGCTCACTATAAACAAGTCTTCTGAGGCTGGGTTCGGATGTATTTCAACATTCCATTTATTCAAAGTATTTTTTTGTTGAGACGATTCAGTATTATTTCCAAATCGCGAGACAATATTTTCTTCAACGGGACAATTATCATTAAATAATTCTACTTCACTATAAATCATATTATACATAGCACGTGCTTGATAAACCACAGAGCCATCAATAAATGGACATTTATTTGCCAATGCAGCTAAATTTAAACTATCGTTCGCTGTGTAGGTGCTATCATAATATGCCTTATAAATTTGAAAAAACTGTTTGTAATTTGTCTCAATATTATTGGTAGGTGTAAATGCACTTAGTTGTGATGCAGCCATTGCTTTATTACCGTTAGATAGGTTGGTTTCAATATTACATAAAGTTTCCCTGCAGCCGGTTAAGCTTGTATTATAAAAATTCTGTAACACCACATCGGTACTCATTAAACTCGGATCATGTTTTAATGCTCTGAATAAATGATTTTTATGAATGAACTGACTTTCTGGAATAACGTTAATAAACGGAATAGAATCCTGTGCAATCATATCTAAAGTGCTTCCTCCTCCCGGGGATGGGATTGATGGTGGCGGTGTACATGCATAAAATGAGCCAGAAGAGGCGAAAAGGTTAATATTCGTAATGTACCTATTAGGAACAGGAAATGCAGAATTAGATAAGGGCGTGTACGTTGCAGCAGACCTTACATATATAGGTGAATTACTGGCAAAACTATTTTGGGTCCAAGTATAAAAAGTACCAGGAGGCCAACCTGCTATCCACTGATTATCTATTGGTGTACTTAAATTTCCTTGTTGCCCAATAATGCCGTTACTACTTATAACAAAACCTCTTGCATTGGTTTTCATAACGTTGCCAAACCATGATGTGTTAACCGATTGTGCACCGGCAAACTCAAAACCTTGATATAAAACACGAACTGTATTACAAGTAACACTCAAAAAATTATTTACACTTGTGTAAATACCTGTCACAATGGTATTGGTTGTATTTGTGCCTTTTACCTGATTTGCGAAAATACTTAGCGTGCTGCAACCTGTACCATTTATGCCATACTGGCGTGCGCTACCCGTTATTAAATCATCAACCAAGGTAATTGTATTTGTAACTACATTGGGGTGCTGACCGTTATGCCAGTTTTGTAAAAATATACCGCGATAAGCATCTTTAATACTATTATCGGTAATACTTAATCGCGTGTCCGTAGTAAAAGTAATAGCACTTGGTGGTCCCGGTGGAGGTAATAGTGGTTGTTGGAGAGTAATCGCATTACTTACATACTCAGTTGTTATTACTCCTGCGTTTGTTGCTTTAATAATGTTATGGTCAATATTTACTTTTCCTACGTATTGGCCAGTGCCTGTAAAAGTTGGAATACTTAAATTTGAATAATTACCTACGAAACTTATTGGATTTGTGTGATTATAAAATAAATTTTGGCTGATATTTAACGCCGCAAACCTGTTTGTAACAGCAAATACCCCGAATTTACCGTGATAAAAAGTAAGGGCGTTATAACCACTTTGCTGTTGGGTACTGTAAAATTCATTTCCGTAAATATCAGTAATAAATGTATTTGAAACCTGAATATCGAAGTTTAAATCGTAAAATTTATTTCTTATAACACTTCCGCCGGTAGCCGGAATGGAAAATGCTCTGAGGTGTATTAAAGAAATTAAACCCCCAATACTTCTGATACCTTGCGCTGAAAAACCACTTGCGGCACCTATTACAACACGCCCGTTTTGAAATACGTTTCCTGTTGTATTTAAATTTGAA
>DATMPR010000272.1:0-3805 GCA_035567575.1 Bacteroidia bacterium | reverse complement strand
ATTTTATTTATTTTTTAATTACGTATTTCTTTTCCGTTTACGGTCATTTTCCAGTCTCCAAAACTGCCATACAAAATGCACGAACCAACTCTAAAATTATTTACAATATCAGTACCGACAGAAACGTTTTCATAAAATTCTTTATCAACTGGCATTTCAAAGTCCATCGCATTCATTGCATCTTTAATATGCTTAGATATACTTAATGAAAAATGGGTTTGTTTTAAATGAAGTTTAAGAATATATTTTGGTGTTTTACCGTTTTCGTAAATATGTAATTCTTCAAGTTTTTTCTGCAACACATCAACTTGCGCTACCTTAGATGATAATTGAGAATTCAATGAATTAAGTTCAGCTTTTGCATTACTTATTTCTGATTGGACTTGATTCTTTTCAGAGTTCAAAGCATCAATGCTTTCTTTTATCTCTTGCTTGCTTGGCTCACAAGCCGAAAGGATTAATACCAATATAAATGATGGTAAAAATAAAAAATGTATTCGAATAAAAGCGTTGATTAATAATTTGTTTTTCATGTTATTTATTTTTTTAATTTATTATTTTGTTTCTATTTTTAAACCCATTTCCTTCATTGCTAATAATGCCTCTGCATTTCCTTTAGCGTCATCAACAGGGTGATGCGAATGAATTGTTTTCCTCAAATGCTTCCATTTAGCATATCCTATTATTTCTACTATAAGCATTTTACTCTCCGTGTTTAATTAAAAATTCAGGTGAAATAACTTTTAAAATTACTCGACCTATCATGTCGTTTATTTCAATTAAAGGCACAATAACAATAGTTCCAAGTTTTATAGAAATAAATTCCTTCATCTCTACGCCACAAGTTTATGGAGCTTCATATTGTTACCAACATTAACCCGCAATGGGCGAACTACAACGCCCTGTATCCCATCGGCAAATGCGTTTGGGAATTCTTTTCTGATAATATTTCCACTGCCATTACAGTCGGCATTTATTTTTATTCCGTTTTTGGAAATAAATAATCCACGATGTTTACGTTTTCCTAAATAATTTTCGTGATGTTTTATTTCTTCTTCGTCAATAAAACTGCATTTACTCGTGTGTGATTCCTCTCTTATTATTACAGGAATGCCAGCTAATTTTAGCTTGTAAATTGTCATCTCGATAAATTTTGCATGTGGAATTGAAACAAAATTCTGGTTATTTTTTGACCCAATGTTTATTTCAGTTTTCCATTGTTTATTTTTACCAATCACCACAACATCAAATTTGTTTTCTATAAAATAATTTGCAACATAGGTACTAGCCCTGTGCATAAAATCATTTATTTTGTTGTTGCGTTTGTTGGTTAAACAAATTAATTTTTTGGATATTCCTTTATCACCTACATACGATTGCAGAACTGCTTTTTTCTTATTGTAGTATTGGTTCATGGATTTTAGTGGTCTGCCGTTAATCAGTAATGGTTTCAAATTTTGATTTGATGTTACAGTCGCTAAATTATTTAATCCAATGTCAATGCCTCCAACTTTTTTCTTTTTCGTTTTGTTTATTTTTTTAAGTTTTACTTCTTTTTTTGTGTAAATTACTTCGATAGTGTATTGTGAGTTTTGAGGAATAACTCTAACCTGATTAATTTTAGTTTGTTTGGTTTTAATTCTAATGTCCGTGCCTGACAATTTTACAATTCCTTTTTTTATTTCTGTTTTTGAAATAGATTGAATTGTGTAAACCAAAATATTTCTGCCGTCTTTTTTATTTTTATATTTAGGTAGCTTTGGTCTTCCAGTATAATTACTGGGATTTTTAGCATAATCCTTAATCGCTTCAAAAAAAGATTTCCAGTTTTTGTCGAGTAATTTTAAAACTTGCTGTGCAACTTTTGTTGGCAAAGCGTAATAATCTTCTTCTTTTTTATCCTGCAACATTTTTTGGATTTCACCATAACGAATCCAAATTGCGTGTTTAATTTTTCCTTCTTCTTTCAGTCGTGAAGTAAAAATAAATGTTTGACGAATATACCAGTTTGCTTTGTTGTACAAATTTTTAGACAAAAAACAAGTGCCATCCAATTCCTTGTAAAACTGATGTCTATTATTTATTATATGTTTTTCAGTCAGTTGCATTATGTAAATTTACGCTGTTTTTTGCCTTATTGTTGCTATGATTTGTAGCATTTTTAATGTTTTTATGAAAACCTATGGATTTCTATTTGTTTCTATGTTTTTGTTGATTGTTTATTATACCCTCTCTTTTTGTGTCATAAAGCATCGACCTACCATTTGATAAAGCTACAAGCTCATTAATATCGTTACTTAAAACAAGCCTATCGTTGATTACAGGCACTATTTCTAAGTCCAAGACATTAGTAGCCATTACAAACTCCTCGTAGTTTAAATAACGATGCTTGTCAATATTAAACATATTGTATAACAACACTTTTTGACCTTTTATTTTGTATTTATTTTTTTTAATTCCCTCACCAATTATTTCTCCTTGCATAGAATAATTGTATCCCAAATTAGCTCCTTTATGATTTGAATATAAACGTAATTTTTCTTCTACATTATATTGTTTTGCTATTTTCCAATGCAAAGAATCTGCTGATTCGAAAAAATCAACCTCTTTAGAGCACACTCCAAATTCTCCATCTTTTAAATAGAAAGTTATACTTTCTCCATCAATTTTTTCCGAACAGAAACACATAGTATCTTTATATTTATCTAATACATCCTGCATGGTCTGTACTCTATAAATACTGGATTTAGGTATTTGAGATGGCATGTATGATTTCATTTTACCAATTAAATCAGCAGGTATTTCATCTTCATGTTTAATGATTCCCATTTCGCTGGTTACATCTTGACCCACAACCAAATCATTCGGATTTAAACCAAAATTTTCAATAATATTAATTGGGAAACAAATACCCTGAGAGACCTGACCTCTCATTCTAACAGTACGAATACGCATTGTACCGTTTGTTATTTTTTTAATTTCTTCAAATAAAGGAATATCAGGGATTAGGGAATCTATTTCGCAAAAAATAACGGTGTCACCTTCTTTTACTTCATCTTTTCTGCATACAACCTGCCATCCAAGGATGGTAGCGCACACTATTGAATAAGCGTTTTCGATATTTTGTATTTTAGTAACTCTTTGTACTGATGCTAAATTTCTCATTTTTTTATATCAAATATTGCCAGCTAAAAACTCTTTGTAATGTTGATTTAATTCATTATGCAACATGTAATAGTCAGGTTTTAAGCCTTTCCATTTTGCATACCTAACTAAAGCCTGTTTTTTACTCTCATAGTCATTTTGCTCCATTAAAATAAATATTTCGAGTAGCTCATTCTCTCTGTTTTTTATTATTTGTTCTTTATTAAACATTTTTTATTTTAAATAATAAATGCGTATTGTTTACCGTCTAATTCCTTTATCTCGATTCTGTCATCTGGCATCAAAATCCCCTCTTCTAAATTCTCATTTAAATCTGAAAGAGAACCTCCTTCTTTAGTTGCTAAACTTAAAAATTCACCTATTTGCGCCTTGTTGCATTCGTAAATATTACGAGAAGTTTCCCATTCTTTTAAATCTTTAAAATATTTTTCAGTAACTAAAGCGTTATTATCATTAACAATGTAGTTTTCACGTTCAGGCTTTTCATGTTCTGAAATAATAAATAGGTTGCCGTCTATTTGTTTTAAATAATAGTTAATTTTTTTTATTTCCTTTTCTTCTGAAGAGTCCATTTTTGATTTATTTAAAATAATATAAAAACAGTTTTTGTGCTTTTTTTGCTCCGTAAACTACGCAAAAA
>DATMPR010000271.1:0-2895 GCA_035567575.1 Bacteroidia bacterium | reverse complement strand
TGGTTTGTACATCACGAACGACTGCGGTAAATTTTCCAAAATTAAACTCCGTGGCGGCAAAATAGCTTCCTGCAAACGTTTCGCATAAGAAATGGAAGAAAGAATTTCTTTTTGTTTTTCTTCAATGATGATTTTTTGTTCTTCTGTTTCTTTATTTTTAATTTCGATAATGTCTCTTTGCTTACGGATAATGCGGAAACGGTTATACATTACCGCGCCACCAACAATTAATAAAATTAAACCACCGTACAAAGCAATTTTCTGGATCCTGTCTTTTTCTATTTGTGAATTCTTTGCAAAGATCAAAGCATCTGTTACTTTTTTCTCATCTGCGTTTTTCAAACTATCCGCTACTAATTTTTTATCGAACTCCGCCTGCAATTCTTTTTGCGTTAATTCTTTTTGAATATCACCGCGGTATAAACTATCACGCAAGCGCTGTGCAATTTCATAATTTCTAAATGCTTCTTTAAAATTTCCCATAGCCTGGTGCACGTCAGATAATGTTGACGCAACCAGAACTTGCGCTGATGGTTCCGGATCTTCATTCACTAGTTTTTCAGCGACGCTTAAATATTTTAAAGCGATATCATTTTTCTTTAAATGAAAATAAGTACTTCCAATTTCTGAACCGGTGGTAATTTGTAATTGGGTGTAACCTTCTTTTTCTGCGATCTGTAATGCTTTTAATTGATACGGCAATGCTTTTTCAAACATTCTCCTTTCAGAATAAAGGTTAGCGATATTAGCATTAGCTGAAGCAATTCCATAAGTATCTTTTAGCAAATTATACATATCCAGACTTTTTTGCGCGTAACTGATCGCCTGATCATAATCATGAAGGTTGGTATAAATAACACTGATGTTATTCAGCGAGCTTGCAACGCCTTCCAGATTTCCAATTTGCTGCACAATTCTTAAACAACGCATTTGATAACCGAGTGCTTTCTGATATTCTTTCAGATCAATATATAAACTTCCGATATTTCCCATGGCGGCGGCAATTCCTTTTTTGTCGCCAAGCTCTTCCATAATTTTTAAACATTGCTGATAGGAGTCGATCGCTTTCACGAAATTTCCTCTCACTTGATAGGAAGCACCAATTGTATTCAACGCTTTCGATTCGAATTTTTTTAATTTTTTGGCGCGGGACATTTCCAATTGTTTTTTACCGAGCGCATAACTTGAATCAGGATTGGTATAAATCAGATCCCAGGCCATTTCGTACAAAGCAGTTAAACGTAAACTGTCGTGGTTCTTGGTGTTTTTATAAAGAGCCCACAACGAATCGGATCGCTGGGAATATGTTGCCGAAACACAAAACAGAACTAATATGAGTAATGCGGTTTTTTTCATTTTATATTCTTATTCCATCACAAACAAGAATAAGTGTTTGATAGTAAAAAACATATCCGGTGTTTTTATAAACCATCTACGACTCACTAAAATAAGGTTTTTATACAAATAAAGAGGCATAACTTCCACGAAATAATATTGTAACTTGCGTGAGTTTTAACTCAATCTGGAGACGATTATTGCATATTGTTTGTTTTTATTGATAGGAATCATTCTTGGTCTTATTGGCGGCGGCGGCTCCATACTTAGCGTCCCTGTTTTAGTTTATTTGATGCACTACCCTGCCGAAGAAGCAACAGGTTACTCTTTATTTATTGTTGGTTTAACTTCATTAATAGGTGGTTTTGCTTTTATTAAAAGAGGCGATATTAGTTTTGAATCCTTAATACAATTTGCTATTCCCTCTTTAATTACCGTTTTTTTCGTTCGTAAATTTCTTATTCCGGCTCTGCCTCAGGTGTTTTTTATCGTTGGTGATTTTGCAGTCACAAAACAGATTTTTATCATGACGCTTTTTGCAGTTTTGATCCTTTTCTCATCGTACAGCATGATAAAAAAACAGGAAAAAGACTACCGGAACGATGCAATGTGGGAGGAGTTTTCCAAATCACCTATCCGCATTTATTTTGTTATTTTACTGGCTATTTTAGTTGGATTTTTAACCGGTTTTGTTGGGGCCGGAGGAGGCTTTATTATCGTGCCCGTTTTGCTCTTTTTTATAAGGGTTCCGGTAAAAAAATCAATAGGCACTTCGCTTTGTATTATAGCAATTAACTCTCTGGTAGGATTTACGGGTAATTTAGGACACTTAGACATAAATTGGCATCTTTTATTAATAACCTCATCTATATGCGTATCAGGTATTTTAGTTGGGAATATGATTTCAATCAGAATTTCGGCGCATAAATTGAAACCTGCTTTCGGGTGGTTTACGTTAATAGTTGGTATCTTTGTAATAGTAAAAGAACTCTTTCTACCCTAGTACTATGCATATAGAGCAAATATACACAGGTTGTTTAGCCCAAGGCGCTTATTATATAAGATCAGAGAATGAAGCAGCTATTATTGATCCCCTCAGAGAAACCAATCCTTACACTTCACGCGCGCAAAAAGACGGCGTGAAAATAAAATATATTTTCGAAACGCATTTTCATGCTGATTTTGTTTCAGGTCATCTTGATCTGGCAAAAAAAAC
Source organism: Bacteroidia bacterium (assembly GCA_035567575.1). Lineage (GTDB taxonomy): Bacteria > Bacteroidota > Bacteroidia > B-17B0 > Aurantibacillaceae > JAHEYG01. The sequence goes on along the minus strand of DATMPR010000271.1, from coordinate 344 downwards.
AGGCGCTAAAATTGTATTCGGTCCAAACGCAAAAACAGACTACGAAAGTTATAACGCAAAAGACGGCGAAGAATTTAAAGTAGGAAAACTCACCATAAAAGTTTTACACACACCCGGACACACATTAGAATCCGCAACCTATTTGTTGTTGGATGAAAGTAAAAAACCTTATTGCATTTTTTCGGGTGATACTTTATTTATTGGTGATGTAGGAAGACCTGATCTGGCAATTAAAAGTGATCTGACTCAGGAAGATCTGGCAGGCATGTTGTTTGATTCACTGCAAACAAAAATAAAAACCTTACCTGATAATGTTATTGTTTATCCTGCACACGGAGCAGGTT
>DATMPR010000270.1:0-5929 GCA_035567575.1 Bacteroidia bacterium | reverse complement strand
TTAAATTCCTCATTAAAATTGGTTAATACTCTTTCCAGAAATTGGATTTTTTGTTCACTATTTAATTTAAAATCATCCAGAATCCCATTAACATTTATTATTGCCCATTGCCATCTTAATACTTCTCGCTCTCCAGTTTTTACAATATTTAAGAACGAAAGTATAGCAACGCTATCTAACCAGAAAAACGTCTCCACATTTTCAATATCCGCTAATTTGTATCTTTCCACCTCTCTATTATAACTATCCAATGAGTAATTAGAAACTGCCCCTGAATCGATAAGTTTACTAATAATTTTGTACAATAATTTCAGGACTGTACCAACATCTGCTTTCTTTTTAGCACGTAGCCTAAGCCTTAAGTGAAATTCGGGATCGTTATAACGTACAAAAAACCACTTATCAATTAAATTTTTAGATTCCATTTCTAACATTAATGGAAAAAATGTATCAACTAGTAATTTATCAGCCATTTTAATGCCCGTGTAAATTTTAAAATAAATCCACTCTGAACCTAGAATTAATTTTCTTGCACATGGCACCTTATTATTTGGAGTCGTTTTGATATGTTCTACCAATAACTTTTCTTTTTTGAGAAAAGCTATGCATTCATTCGTATGATTTTTCTTATCGTTATTTTTAATCAAAACTGAGTCCTTATTATGAAGATATTCTTTAAGTATTAATTTTGATTTTTTCTTTAATTCTTTGGAAAAAGCGGTCCGGCTACTTTCTATTTGGAAGTTAAAATAGAGTTCATTGTCTCCCTCACAAAGCAATATTTCATTTGGTAGATTATACTGATTTATAAAATTAGATAAAGCTTTTTCTTCCTCATTTCGAACTTTATCTAGTTCGACTTTGCCAAATCGCCAAGTACTTGGATAGACAATGACATCATCGATAAAAACCCTTGGAAGAAAGGAAAGTTTATTTTCCATGCTCCCCCAGTTAAATTCAATTATATTTCTATTATTCTGATTCTGTAATTCACACAAGAACCGATAAAGAGGTATTTCGCTTGTTGAGTGATTGTGCGCATTTCCCAATTTTGGAATTACTTCTTTGTTATGCTTTTCACTCCATATTACAATACGGTTATTTCTAATACCAATTTTGATATATTGTGGATCAATTTGATTTTTAGGCCTTACGCTGGATTGTGCCAAATACGGAATTTCATAATCTCTAAATGCAGGCCGAAATAAAACATTTCCCACTCTATTCTGTGGTAAATGGACTATCTCAGCTACAATTTTTTCCGGATTATTTTTGATTTCATCGAATGAAATTGTCTTCAACATTTTTGTCACCTCCTGGCTCACGAATCCAAATCTCCCTATTAAAAGTGAGGCAGTAGGAGTGCCAGCGTATTTAAATAAAATTTGATTAATATTGGAGTCGAGTACTTCAAACAAAATGCTAACAGTATCCGCAAACTTACTTGTTCCGTTATTCAAAAACCTGATCTCGGTAGAAGATATGTTTACTTCATTATGTTTATTTTGGATGGCCTGAATCAATTTTTGAAACAAAAAATCCTGAATGTTGTTCGATAGAAAATGAGATTCATTCTTACTATCTATAAAATTTAAGTCATCTACCAATGGGTTCACTCCCGTTGTATCACCAGTTGGGTATCCCAATCCCACATCCTTATCCATAATTTCTAATATTGGCATCATGCGATCCTCATATCTACTGAGAAATCTTTCTTTAAATTTCTCGAGGTTATTATTAGGACTGAATGGAAATAATATATTTAAGCACTTGATTGTATTGAGTAATTTATCCTTAATGATTTCTGAAACTTCGTTTTTGATAGTTGTGTGTTCCATGTCCACTTGCAAGAAAGTTTTTCTATTTAAATCACCGGTGATATTTTTTAGACCAGTTAAGATCTCTTTGTACACTTGAATATTATTTTCTTCTTGATGCCTATCTATAGAAGATAGTTTATTATTAATAAGCTCTATATTTTTCAATAAAAAGTCCAATTTTTCATTTTTAACGCGCGGCATTATTGTATTTAATTGCTTAACTAATCTAATACTATATTCTTCCCCTGAGACTGTCGGTTCCAGCTCACTGACAAGTATTTGAGATCTAATCAGTTCATTGAGAAACATGATCGCGGTGTCAGCGGGTATTTTTTTATTGATTAAAGCAGTTAGCAGTTCCGAATATTCAGCACCGCCTTTTGATTTCTTCAAAATTTCAGAAATAAATTCATTCATATCAACAGCCGCAATACTATAGAATCTTCTACCGTTTTTAATTTCATATTCAACATATCTTAATTGGTTACCTATCCGGTAAATTGAATTATTTGCATAATATTTTAAATTAGCTATAATTTCATCAGTTTTTGAAAAATAGGAAAAAACCGAGAAAAGTATGTCCATGTCGAGCCGACTATGTCTCCGGTACTTTTTCGATAAAATTATTTCGGATGTTTTCCCCCATGTTGCACAACCTATCCCAGCAAACAATCCATAAGGGGTACATCTATGGGAAGCTCGAGCACTATATTTATATAAAGTAAATTCTAATTTCAATTTTTCTTTTTGTGACAAATTTGGCATTTGAAGTTTATCATAAAAATCGGAACTTGCTAGAAAAATTGCCTCTAAAAATTCTTGATTTTGCAAACTGAATGCCTCAAACAACTGGTCAGTTGAAAGAAGAGGAGTTCTGAATAATAAAAAAGGATAAAAAGAATAATTTTTCATAATAATAATTAGCTGATAAGTAAGCTTCTATCCCAATCTATTGTTTCGGGATAAAGCCAACCCAATAATACTAAGCCAATTCCGGACACGCCTTCTAAGAAACCATTATCAGGTAAGTAAACAGATTGATTCAATTCGTTTACATGCATTCTCTTGTATCCAGCTGGTCCATCGCTAAATTGTGCCATGGCTAATGTTCTTTCAATCCAGAAATCAGCCGCCTTTTTTATTTTAAGGTCATTGGTATATAAATAGAAACGATGAAAAATATGTGCGACTCCGGCCGATCCGTGGCATATGCCAGAGTCTACTATTCGCGCCTCCTGCGCATTCTTTCTATTGCTACATTTTGTAATTACAGCGACTGCGATTTTTTTCCAGTCTTTTATATTGAATCTCTGCCCGGCGTTCCATAGCATGCAAGCAATCCCCATATCGCCATAGCACCATGCTAATCTGGAATTGTATTCATTTGCGTCAAGTTTAGAAAATAACTTAGCGTCGTATGGAAAAGAGCTGATTAAACTACTTGAGTAATAGCTCAAACAATAATTAATAGATTTTTTTACCAAGGGATATATTTCCTCATCGAATTCGGTGTCAAATTTTAGCAAACAACTGATTATGCTAGGTAAACCATGTGAAAGTCCTAAATTAACCGAAGATTTATCGTTATTTTCTTTCTTTCCAAGAGGATGATATAACTGCCATGCGATTTGATTTTTATTAATAACTATTGCCGATTTCTTTAGATGTTTAACTATTTCTTTTTGAAGTATTTTCTTCTGGCTTAAAATATTTGCTTCGGAATAAAATAATAAACATCCTATGACGCCATAAAACAAATCAAATTGGTTAGTTTTTATGTTATTTAAAATGCATTCATCGATCTTTTTTTCGAAATCAGTAAAGAACCCTGGGTGAATATCAATGAGTTTTTTATTTTTTAAATAAGATAGATACCAAAGTGTACCAGGCAAACCGTCTGCGTAGTAAATACCACTATTTCCTCGTCGTAGATGTTCTAAAAAAATATATACGTAACCATTTATTATTTGTGCTTTTTCATCATAATTTTCTTTGTGTAAATAATTCACCCGGAAAAGATTGATACCAGTTAATCCAGAAGTCAATCCTATATTGAAATTAGTAACGTCGGTTTCCTTAAGACATTCTGATATTTCTTTTAATTTTTTTTTTACCGCTTCCTTCATTTGAACAGCAACTAATTAAGATACGGTGCAGGCCCATGTAACACAACCGCCAAGTGTACCATCGCCTTCTCCGCATGCCCAACAGTCAGTAGCCGCAACCGAATAGCAGTGATCGATGCTATTGCATGTGAAGCCGTCCCATGAGATACATCCATTACAATTGAGTCCAGTAGACGCGCAAACCGCAAAAACTGATCCGCCATCTTGCCGATTAGTGGAATTATTGAGATTAATGATGGTCTCCTTGTTAAAAAGTGATTTATCCAGTTTAATTAAACCGCTTTTTCTTTCATCCCTAAGGCTAATCACCTTCTTCAATTTCTCTTTTTTCTTCATAATTATTTGTTTTAATTATTACAATAATGCTTTATAACGAATACTTCCAATCATACCCCTCAACTGTTATTCGGAAGCTCTCCGTAATCTCCGTTGAAGCATAAAGATTCCATCCTGACTTTAAATCCAGATCATCATCAAAAACAATGGTTTTTTCAAAACTTTTATCCACTGCATCATGCACTTCAGAGGTTACAAAAATTTCACTAAACAATCGTGTTGTAGTTACCCCGTCGTTCATATATAATCTTACCATGCCCGGGCTGCTTGTACCATCTGCACATTTAATAGTAATACTTTTTACGCTTGAACCTTTAAAAGTGTTAGATGCTCCTGTTGCATAAATTATCGTTATGCTTCCTGTACCATCCAAATTTGTATTGGCAGTAGAAAATGAGGCGCAACCGGTATTACCAGTAAACTGTGTAGTATCGGTACGTACACCATTGGAGTAATAGGTCCAATCCAAACCCTCAGCTATTACATTAAATGTATTGGCTACCTGAGTGCTTGCCTTTAGAATATAACCCGATTTTAAAGTCATATTCAATACTAATTTTACTTCAAAAGCTGGATTAATAGAGGCTTTGGTAATGGCAGGAACATGTATTTCGCGTATAAGATTGATATGACCCGCACCATCGTCAATAAACAAACGGATCATTCCTTCAGTTGTACTTGTAGTGGCTTTGATCATCACGGATTTTATCAGAGTGCCATTTGAAGCACCAGTAAGTACAGTACCAAGCCCGGCACCGGTACCATCTAAATTAGCATTGGCTGTAGAGATACTACACCAACCTGTATTGGCTGTATATTGCGTTTCTTCTGCCATGTTAATTTTCTTTTTTAACCATGCTCCACTGAACTGTATCTGTTTCGCCTGCTGTGGCCTTTTGCCCTGATATGATCACATAAAAATTAGAAGCTACTGTTGGTACGGTAATATTGGCTGTTGTTCCTGTGCTTGCTTCGTACTGCGTTTGCGCACTAACAGTTGCACTATTATGACATCCCATACTGGTGGCACTGATAACAGGGAATAATCTCATTAAAGATTCGGCTGCCGTTGCTGTATAAACCACCTTTGCTAATTTAGTTGCGCCGGAAAGCGAAGATGTTGTATTTACGGATATATAGAAGGTTTTATTATTGGCGCTATTGGTTGTTATAAGCTCCGCATAAACCCTCATTACATCACCTGTATTAAAAAGCCCGCCGGGAACTAACAATGAATGCAATAATTCCTCAGTAGTAACTGAGGTGCCTGAAGCCGGTGTGAAATTTGTAATGCTTGATGCTGCCGGGTAGTTCCAATCGTTACCCTGTATCATCACGTTAAAGGTTTCTGTATTTTGAGTTGTTGCAATTATTGAATAGCCCGCTTTTAATTGAAAGCCATTAAGGGGGACTGTTGTTCTAAATGCAGGTTCTGTTGCAGAGACCGTGACTGATGGTATTGGAATTTCCGTCAATAAACAAATAGTACCTCCGCCTGAAACAAACAAGCGAACCATTCCGGTTGTGGTTGTAACGATGGCCTGAATTTCGGCAGATTCAATACGGCACCCGTTGTAGGTAGCAGAAGAACCTGCAGTAAAAACTGTATACGTAGTTCCGGCACCTCCGGTAAGGGTTCCGTTTCCG
>DATMPR010000269.1:0-8767 GCA_035567575.1 Bacteroidia bacterium | reverse complement strand
TCGATGCAAAAAAAGGAATGAGTTCAATGCAACTAAGTAGGAGCTTGAAAATAAGTTATCGAACTGCATGGTTTTGTGCAATGAAAGTAAGATGTTCAATGCTTGCACAAGAAAAGTTGTTGAGCGGAACTGTTGAAATGGATGCAACTTATATTGGTGGGCGACCAAAGTATCGGTATAATCCAGCGAATCCAAAAGCCCCAATTATGAAAGGACTGAGAGGAAAAGGAACTAAAAAAATTCCTGTTGTCGCAATGGTGGAGCGGGGTGGTAGAGTAGTATTTAAAGTAATGGAAGCAACACCAAATCAAAAGACAATGGTTCAGATGCTAAAACATTATGGAGATATGGAGAATATTCAAATGATGACGGATGACGGCTCAGAATTTAAAGCATTCAAAAAAATTGTTCCACAACAAACGGTGAACCATTCACAGTACGAATATGTAAGAGATGAAGTGCATACAAACACAGTGGAAGGTTTATTTGGTCTTGTAAAAAGTAGCATTAAAGGTCAGTATCATTCTCTGAGTAAAAAATACTTGCCATTTTATCTGAGCGAATTTGCGTATAAATATAATGTACGAAGTAAAAAAATGGATTTCCTAGCTATATTGCGCCAAGCGGTTTCCGTCGTCAAGCAAGTCGTCAGGTATAAGCCAGTCAGAGATACTATGCAAATTGCGTATGGACGTTAAGCGTAAAAAATTAATTCCAGAGCGAAAAATAAATGTTTTTGACCTTTAGTATTTGTAATTTCTTATCGCCTCGTTTAATTTATTTTCTAATTTTTCTGACACATAAAGAGTAGGAGTTTCAGGGTCAATTATTTTTTGAATCTTCACTAAATGGATTCCTACACCATTAAATAATACTTCTTCTGCTATATTATTCATTAATGTAGTTTTAGCTTGTAGCATGGCATTGACATCAGTGTACTTTTCAATAAATACATCTTTAAAACCTCTTTTATTAATTAATACAACTTTCTTCATAATGTTTAACATTCTATGTTTCTCAACATCATTTTCCCAATAATCATATAAATTCTTTACGGATTTTTTCAATTCTGCTCTCATCATATCATATTCGCGACCTGCATCTTCTGCTTTTTTATAATAATGATAAAAAAGAGTTTCATATTTTTTAATGTTTGGATGTAATCTATCATATTCATCATAATATCTCATATTTAAAGCTGATTGTTCGTATGCAACAGCGTATCGTAATAACTTATCACAAACGTATATTAGATTATTTGAAAGCTCATGTATTAACTGTTGTTTCCGAATATGGTTTTGATAAAAAACATTTAATACAAAAACAATAATACCCGCTATAATTGGTATTCCTAAAGCCCAGTTAGAATTAGCTTGTTGATGTTGACATAAAATAAATAAAGTATTCATATACTAACGAATGTAGTTAAACATTTAACTAAATAAAACTATAAAATTAAGATTGATATAAGATAATTTTTTCTATATAATCTAATCATCTTCTTCTTCCTCTAAGTCCTCTAATAATTCTTCTATTTCCTGTTGGATTTTTGGAAATGTACTTTTTATATTTTCACCTTCAAATTCTTCGTAAACAATACCAGAAAGATTAGTAAATGGTGCAATACCTTTTTGTTTAAGCACTAAAACATTTTCTCTTCCAAAAGAACCTTGACAAAAACCAATTTCGTGAACAACGTTTTCCCGTGTTCGTAGTGAACCGTCGGCTTGAGTATCTTCAGCCGTCATAACAATGATAGCAAAATCACAATCTTCGGTTTCTTCCTCTAATTTTTCTATCACAGTTCTGCCTTTGTTAGGACGTTCGTGTAAAATAACAGTATTAATTCCCAGTTTATTTTCAATATATCTAGCTACATTATTCCACAAATGACTTCTGCCATGCGAAATAAAAATCGTGATTTCTTCTTCCATTTTTTTTCTTCCAATTATATAACTAAATTTCTTTATTTGGTACTTTGATGGATTTGTTTTAATAAAATCTATTACAAATTTGTAATAAAAATTGCTATTATTTGTAGCTATTTAATGCCGTGTTTTATAGCAGTTATTTATTAAAATTTTGGATTTTGCCTAAAAGTTATATTTTAATAGAACAATTTACTATTGATTATCAATAGATTAGCTTATTTTAATATATAATGATTATATATAACAATTATATATAACTACTTTTGTAGTAGGATTTATTCCATTACAACCCTTTGTAAAAATGCAAAGGCAAGCCCTCGAAAGAGGGCTTTACTTTTTTATGACATCCACAACTCAAGAATCAAAGGCAACCGTTGAACCAAAGAAACAGAGGGTTATTTTCTATATAGATGGTTATAATTTCTACTATGGATTAAGAGAGAATGGGTGGAGAAAATTTTATTGGTTAGATGTTGTTTCTTTTTGCGAAAAATTTTTAAGCGATAATCAAGAATTGGTTTGTGTTAAATATTTTTCAGCAGCAGCTTTGCATTTAGGTAAAAATAGCCGACAGGAAAAACTTTTCTCTGTTAATAAAAATAACCCAAAGTTTAAATTAATCTTAGGTAGCTATTTAAATAAGGATGTTAATTGTAGTAATTGCAATACAACGTTTCCAGTTCCAGAAGAAAAAAAGACAGATGTAAATATTGCAACGAATTTAATTATGGATTGTGTATATGACAACTGTGATATTTCAGTTTTAATTTCAGGAGATAGTGATTTAACACCCCCACTTGAGTTTATAAAGACCCACAATTCAAAACACTCTATTAATGTTTTCTTTCCGCCTAAAAGGGTTGGGCATCATTTAAAGTTGTACGCAAATAGCACAATATCTTTAGAACAATATAAATCGAAATTCCAAAAATCTATCTTTAATGATAGAGTAGAACTTGGCAATGGAAAATTTGTATTAAAACCACAAAAATGGAATTAATTCAAAATTAGAATTCAAGATTTATCCAAAATAATTTTTCCCAAAATAATTTTATTTTTTTGTATCTTTGTATTGACTTAACTGGTCGTATTAGACGTGCTGAGGAACAAAATAATAAGCTGTGGTGATGCCCGCTTAATAACTTAAAAAAATAAGTTTAATTCAGTCGGGACAACGGCTAACCAGTTTAAGCGTTCTTTGAGTATTGGAAATAATCTATAAGTTTTATCGAGAACACTTGTTCCGATAGGTTGGGTGATTTTGACTCACCACTCGTTAGAACTCGAAAATGCAATAGGCGTTATTTTTTAATTTAAAAATCAGATTAAAAAGTGACGTTTTTTTTCAAGCCAAAAGACATTGAATTTTAATAAGTTAAACACCGAAAACTGTACTAATGTATATAGTAGCGTATAGTAAGCAGTTGTATTCGGATAAAGTCGTTTACAAACGGTTACAAGTATAAATTAAAGATGGCTGTAGGAGAGTATATACGTGTTGGGACAATTGATTAAATAAAGTTTTATTTTTAAAGTTCGAGGGAATTAGCCTTTTGGTTTTAAAACACCGAGCCGGGGTTCGGCAACGATAATCCCTCATGTAAAAGAACGCTGGCTATTGGTTTAATAATGCCCACTTTGTTTAGGTGACGCCAAATTATACGCCTGAGTGCGACCAACAGTTGGATTATATTTTCTTTTTAAACGTTAATGCAACCGCATCATTAAAAGAAATTCCTTTAACGTTCAGCGTTATCTGTTTCTTCTTTGCGGTTTTCTTTTTCTTTGCTTTCTTTTTTGCCATGCTACAAAGTTAGAACTTTATACGTCAGTCTTCCATCACTGTTAGATAAAAATTGTTCTAAGCGCGTTAAAAAGTTCATATTCCTAGAATTATAGCGGGCTGCGAACTCACTTAAATACCGATGCAAGTGTTTTTCACTTACCTGATGATATACTCCTATGATTCCGCGTTTTAATATAGCCCAGAAACTTTCTATTGTGTTCGTATATGTATCACGTTGTACATAATGTTTACGCGAATGATTTACATATTGATGGAAATAATTGTATTTGAGTTTGATATATGAAACGTGTTCATCTGTTATTAAATTAGTTCCATGAGGCACACATTTGTGTATAATTGGAACTAAACTCTCTATCGTTGCATCTGGCACATGTTTTATAATTACATTTCCTCCGCGTTCGACCATACCGAATACGACCTTCTTTTTATTATATCGAGATCCATCATTTGCAAAGCCGGGATTATTTCTATCACGTTTTTTGCCCCAATGCCTATTTCGTTCCTTGCCTCCGACTTGTGTTTCATCACACTCAATAATTTTATCTCTGCTTAAATTTTGAGGAGCTTGATTTTCAAACATTATCCTTAGTCTATGTAAAACAAACCATGCAGTTTTTTGTGTTATCCCTAAATCGTTCGCTAATTGTATGGACGATATACCTTTCTTATGCGTAATAGATAAATACATCGCTGCAAACCAAATCCGAAAAGAAATCTTACTGTTCTCGAATATTGTTCCAACCTTAACGGTAAATTTCTTTTTACATTTAGAATCAGAACATTTATATCCTCTATTAGTTACATAAGGTTTGGGACTATCACAATGCGGACATATTGGGTTTCCTTTCCAACGCATTTCTTCATAATATTTTATACACGTTGATTCGTCTTTAAAATAATCTAATAATTGAGGAAGTGATTTAAAATTCTGCATAATAATTGTCTTAGAGTTTTTTTACTGAATCTCAGGAAAATATTATTTGGGTATTTTATTTGTACAGCGAAAACGTATTTTATTTAATAACAAGTTCTTCACAAGATGTCATTCCATCAGAAGTATAAATAATTTTACAAGAAAACCCGGATCGGATCTTAGCCCCGAAGACGTTTTCAGCATCAACAAAACTATTCACGATAAAAGTTGTGTCGTTTTCTTGTTTAACACAATTATCATAAGAATCATGAAATTCTGCTGTCGCAGGAGTGGATAAATTCTTCTTAACAAAGTTTTGAGCAGAACAATAAGCATCTAGCTTAGTATGTTCTTTACTGGTTTTAGGACTGCATTCGTGAAAAAATACAAGCCAAATAATAATAGGCATTGTTATTAAAAAAGAAATTGTTTTTACTTTTTGTTCTGTTGTTATTTGCGTCGGTTGACGTTTTGCGGAGGGATTCGTTTCCATCGTTTTAAGTTTTGTACCGTTTGCCCCTCAACGACGTTATTATAAACAATCAGCGTGGGACATTAACCCATCGCGGTAGAGGTACTGGAATACCCATGCACAAATAAGTTAAGCCCACGCCTTGCCGTGAACGTTAAGCTTACTCTTGTGCATTGTGAAATTTTCCAGTTTTCTACCTACAAGCAGTTAACGCCAATATTTTAATTACAGGTAAATATATAAAATTTCAATATATTTATCCAGTAATGCAAGTAAGTGATATAAAGCAATATATAGAAGGAAAATGGTATGTTTATGAAACAGGGAAAGATGATAGTAGCTGTCATTATATTTTTGAAAAACCGAATCTATGGTATTACCATGGAATAGATCTACAAAGTAGGCGAAAGGGAAATTTTGAAATCAAATCAGAAAACAACATCCAATTCCTAGAAGGAATGAACAAAGGCAAATTAGAAATATGTGCCATCTCTCAAAATTATTTTCTCTTGAAAGGAATGACTGAATTCTATGTTCTCGTTCGTAGCGTCTTATCATGTCCTCAATGTGAGGCATGTCATTCATTCTAAGTTGATTTAATCTTTTATTTGAAAGTTTATCGCCGTACATTATTTAGTCCCAAGTTGTATATAAATCCCTGGCTGTACCGCACCTATCCCTTTTAGTACAGTAGTATAAAAATGCGCTCTAAAATTATTTGTTTCTGTTTTGAAAAATTAACCCTCCGTATGCGAAAATACAGGCACGTTTAGTGTGAACTCAGGATAAGGTTTCCCCAATGAAAAGAACCGCTAGTAGGCTCACAAATGTTTTATTATCGCTTTCAAATAAATCACAAAAGTTAAACAGTCGAAACTGACCTACTATATTAAAGTTAACGAATTTAAAATAAACCAATTTTTACTTTACAAAGAAAATACGTTGATTCTTCTTTCTGAATGGTGCTTTTTTCTTTTTTTGTTTATACGCAATATATCGAGGGTATGTTTTTGGTTTGTATTTAACAACTTGCTTTTTATCATTGACGGCATTATAAATTGTTTCCATAAACGTATTTTTTTCTCTTTGTCTATGATTATATTTATAAGCGAACTCCGCTAAATAGAATGGTAAATATTTTTGACTTAGTACATGGTATTGACCTCGCAAACCATTTTTAAACATTGCCCAAAATCCCTCAATAGTATTGGTATGTATCTTACCTCTTGCATACTCTTTTTTAGAATGGTTTACCGTATAGTGTGGCACTTCTTTTTTGAATTTTGCAAACTCTGTTCCTTCATCAGTCATTAAAATTGCTTGGTCTTCTTTTACATATCGTTTCAACATTTTCAATAATTCTTCGCTCGATGGATTGCCATTAAACATTTTTAGCACGATCCGTTTTAATTTATTCCGTTCAACAAAACCAACAACGGGTACTTTTTTTGTTCCTTTACCTCTTGTTTTTTCTGTGTTTATTACTGACAAATTAGCTTCGTTAATTCCGGATTTATATCTGTGGCGTGGTTTACCGCCTACATATGGAAAGAATTAACGCGCTGTCAGGTTTAGAATAAAGCATATCCGCCGCTAAAGCATAAGCGGCCTCTAATTTAATTGTATCGTGAAGGGAAGTGTTTTTTAAAACCTTGTATAAGGAATCGTTTTGCGACTGTAATTTAAAACAGGCAATTAAACTAAATATTAATATTTTATAATAATTCATGTATTTTTTAATCTTTCAATACTTTTATCAATATACCTTTCGGTTGGTAAGTGAGCTTGTTGAATGCGTTTGGCGTAATTGATCGAATCTAAAACTTCTTTCTGATGCTCTTCAACAATTTGTTTTTGTTTTTCTATCAGGTCACGCTGATTTTCTACCTCTTGTTTTTGCTCAGTAATAATTATGTTTTTCTTTTTATTTACCTGGAGGCTTCTGAAAATAAAAATGGCAAGGGCAACTACAAACAAAAAACCAATGGAAACAAAAATTAGTATTATGCGTTGTTGTCTTTTTTCTTCGGTGTTTAAAGTATTTTTTATTTCCTGATCGGCTTTAAGCTTATTTTCTTTTTTCTCGAAACCATATTCCAGATCCTTTTTCAATGTTTGTTCTTTGTTTTCCTCATTTGTAACACTATCCCTCATTGTATAATAAAGTTCAGCCATTTCAAGCGATTCTTTATACTTGTTTTGCTGTTTGTAGATCTTATGAAGCAAATGCGCGGCATTTTGGATGTTCTTTGGAAATTTAAGGTCCCGGCTGATGGCAAGCGCTTTTTTTCCATACTCAAGCGCTTTTTCTTTATTATTATTTTCGAGAAGAATACCGGCTAAACTTATATACGAATAACTTAATCCGTTCTTATCACCGTTTTCTCCTCTGATCTTAAAACTCTTTTCAAAATAATTTTGAGCAATATCTTTTTTTCCAAACGAAAAATAAGCATTTCCCAGAGCATTTAAGGCTTTTGCTTTGCTATGCCAGTCGTTAGCTTCATTACTCAACTCGAGCGATTTATTTAAATACACAATAGCTTCATCAAACTCCTTATTTGCAATGCATGTTTGCGCAAGATTATAATAACATTTTGCCATTCCCGATTTATCGGATATAGATTTGTATATTTTAATGCTCTTCTCAAAATAGATGCGGGCTTCCCTAAAATTATCCTGACTCATATAAATATCTCCAAGTTCATTGTAGCAAGAGGCAATTCCTTTTTGATCGTCTATTTGTTCCCTAATTTTTAAACTTTTTAAATAGTAGTCGATCGATTTAGGTATATCGCCCTTATCCCGTAAAATAAGGGCAATATTACTGTAAGAATAGGCGATGCCCTTTTTATCTTTAATTTCTAATTGCCGGCTTAAACTTTCATTGTAATATTTAAGGGCAATTTCAATTTGCCCTTTATTGTTATAAATAGCGCCAATGTTATTAAGCGCCATGGCAATTCCTTTCTTGTCGTTGGACGATTTTAAAATGTCGAGCGCACGCTGGTAATAATCAAGTCCGTCAAGAATTTTGCCATAATAATTATTGCAAATGTATCCTTTGTTCAATAATGAGTTGGCATATATTTTACGGTAAAAAAGTTCGTCAGTTCTTTGTTTCGAAGTTTGTAATAACAGTTCATTATATTTTGGCCATAATTTTGTGTCCTGAAGGTTATCTGTAAGATATACAATGTATTTTATAGCTGCGGTATCACTTTTTTCGGCGTGATATAATGTTAGAATTGAATCAAGCACGGTCTTATCTTTAGGACTAAGATCTTTATAATTCAACGAATCTACGAGGTAAAATCTTTTCCCTTTTTCCTGTGCGTGATTTGAGAGGCTGCATAAGATAAGTACAGAAAAAAATATTTTTAGCGCGGCTTTCATTCATTCGTAATTTAATTCCAATTATGCATACATCCCTTCGGCAAGCTCAGGGCAGGCTTCCTCGTTTGCTTTATAATTTAATTCCAATTATGCAAACATCGTCCACTTGTTCTAATTTGTCTTTCCAATTTTCAAATTCAGTGTCCAAAATTTCTTTTTGCTGGTGTAACGGTTTCGATGAAATGCTTTGCAGTAATTCATTAAGTGCTTTGTATCTGAATTTTTTTCCTTTTGGTCCGCCAAACTGA
>DATMPR010000268.1:0-2735 GCA_035567575.1 Bacteroidia bacterium | reverse complement strand
ATAGAAGGCGAGCATAAAAGTTTTGAATTTATACCAATTATAACCTAAGTACAAAGCAAGAATAGTACAAAGTAATCCTGCATATTCAGTATAAATGAACCAATGGCCAAAATCACTTCCCTTACTACTTGGTTGAATATTAAAAAGTATTGTGAACGGATGCCAGTCCGGTGCGAAACCAAATTTAATTAAGAATGGAGTACTTAATAAGCCAAAAAATCCAATAAGCACCGACCAGATAAAACTTGGTATTAAAACAGAAATAACATATTGCAAAGCGGTAAGAAAAAGTGAAGCAACAAATAATCTGGTCAAGAGATGAAATAAGTAGCCTATTTGTAAAGAAGTGGTTGCTACTTTCGGAATTGGAATAATAAAAGATAAAACCCAAGCAGAAATCAATCCAAATAATAAAAAGCAAAAAATAGAAATGATATTAGCAATAAGAATAACCGAAAATTTTGAGAAGTAAATTGAGAACTTATTTATGGGCTGCGTTTCCATTAATTGCCAGCCGCCATTTTTGTGGTCTAATTGTGTTATTCTGCTAACCAAAATAATTATGCAAAGCGGAAATAAAAAAAACGCAAAAGGGTTAAGGCAATCTTGTATAAATTCTAAATAATAATTGTATGGTAATCTATTCTGGGATTCAAGGTTACCAAGGTTATTAACAGTAATTTTAATAAAAACATAAGCAATAGGCGCGAAAGCTCCAAGTATACCACCGAGCCAATAAAAAACGGTTCCTTTTTTCTTGATGTGTTCCGCTTTTAAGGAAGTAATGAAATTTGAAACTATTTCTTTCATTTAGTTTTTTCATCCGTTATTGTCATGAACGATTCTTCCAACCCGCCTAAAATTTTTATTTCGTACAACTCAGCACCTTTCTCAATAAGTGATTTTGTAAAGCCGGGAATAGATTCTCTATTGTTAAGTTCTAAAATGATTTGATTCTCATTTTCAATAGTTGCTTTGTACTCATTTTTTAATTTCTCAAACCAGTTGGCCGCATTTTTTAATGTGAGTTGAATTTTGCAAACACTGGCTTTTTCTGCAAGCTCTTTCATGGTGCCTTCAAATTTTAATTTACCGTGATTGATTATGCCTACATGTGTACACATTTTTTCTATCTCACTTAATAAATGGCTCGAAACAAAAATACTGACTCCTTTTTCTTGATTAAGTTTTATTAAAAGTTTTCTTATCTCTAAAATTCCGTTAGGGTCAAGTCCATTCACGGGTTCATCAAGTAGTAACAATTCAGGCTCACTCATTAATGCCATTGCGATCGCCAGCCTTTGTTTCATTCCAAGTGAATAACCTTTCACTTTCCTTTTTCCATCGTTGGTTAGATCAACCAATTCTAAAAACTCATGAATTTTATTTTCAGGAATGTTGCGGAGTTTCGCAATGTATTTTAAATTATTAATTCCGCTTAAATGCAAATACAAAGCCGGGGATTCAACCAAAGAACCGATCCTTGTAAATACTTGGGGTAATTGTTGTTCTAATGGTTTATTGAATAATTTTATTGACCGGCTCTGTTCTGGAATAATTCCTGTGAGCAAACGCATGGTAGTTGATTTGCCTGAACCGTTTGGTCCTAAAAACCCGTAAATAGAACCTTTTGGAACGTTAATTGAAAGATCATCTAATACAAGCTTAGATTTTGAATATTGAAAGGACAGAGAATAAGTTTGAATTATATAATTGTTCCTGTCGCCTGTCATTTATTATTAGATAAAATAAAAACTATTTCTTTGCATCCGTTAAAAATTGCGCCAAACCTTTATCAGTTAAAAGATGGTTCGGTAAAGCAAGTATCGCATTAATAGTGTTAAACTACTTTTTTTAAATTTTCTATTAGCTCAGGAACGCTTTTTTGGATTGTATCCCAAACCATTAAAGCATCGACACCTTCGTAATCATGTATAAGCACATCTCTCATTCCAGCCATTAATTTCCAAGGGATATTCGTGTTTGTATTACGATAGTTTTCTGAAATCCTTTTGCTTGCTTCGCCAATTACTTCTAATTCCCTTATAACAGCGCTTTGTGTTTTTTCGTCTTTCAAAAAATTAGCCTCGCTTATTCCTGCTGTAAATTCAATAATTTTTTGAGAGCGCTCAAGAATGTGTGTTATATATACTAAATCATCTTTAGTCATGATAAACAACCTGCAAATCATTTTTAATATAATTCATCACGCTGCTTCTAACAGCATTTTTCGAAACCAAATCTACTTTGCGTCCAATAATATTATTTAATTCTTGCTTCATCCTAACGATGTCCAATAATGTTGTGCCTCGTTTGTATTCAACTAAAACATCAATGTCACTTGATTCTTTCATCTCATTGCGCGCAAATGAACCAAATAAACCAATCTCCTTAACTTGATTTTGCTTAAGGTAATTTACAATTGCTTCTATGATTTGGTTTCTGTTCACTAAAATAAAGATAACAATTATTTTTTTGCATCCGCTAAAAACTGCGCCAAACCTTTATCAGTTAATGGATGGTTCAGTAAAGCAAGTATTGCACTTAGCGGACAAGTTGCCACATCAGCTCCCGCTTTTGCGCATTGGATGATGTGTAATGGTCCGCGGATGGAAGCTGCTAAAATTTCTGTTTCAAATCCATGTACATCATAAATGGTTCTGATCTCTTCGATCAACAACATACCGTCAACGCTAATATCATCTAAACGTCCAATGAAAGGAGATACATAAGTT
>DATMPR010000267.1:0-14299 GCA_035567575.1 Bacteroidia bacterium | reverse complement strand
TAAGTCGCTTATATAAATCGCGTCATATAATACGTGGCCAGGTATATAATCATACAGATGTTTCGTTTCCTTTTTAAATGAAGATGTAATTTTTATTAAATCTGAAACTTCATTGGCAATCCGTACATAAAATCCATTTTGTTTAATTGAAATACCTTGAAGTTCTTTAGGAGTCAGGCCTGTGATGACTTTATTTGAATCAATTACTATTCTAAATTCATCCTTGCCTGCGTAATAAGGTACGTCAGCATCTTTTCCAAACGTGAGTTTTATAATGAAGTTCGGGCTTTTTACGCTGTCTAAAATATATATTTGTTTTCCCTTAAATTCACCCGGAAAAACCAGTGCAAGCTCAAGCTTATAGACACTATCTTTTTTGAAATCCCATTTAAATTTTGACTCCGCATATTTAAAATTTATAATTGATGTTTGACCCACTAAGTATAGTTGAGTTATCAAAATTGCAAAAGCAAAGAGTTTTTTTTTCATATTTATATTATAGTGAATTCCCAATAATCTAAAGTATCTTTAATGGGCAGAACCCAAGTGTACTTTTTGTCACCCCCCAGAATAATACCAACCATTTTACCTGTAATAGTATGATAAACGCAGCCGCCGGAATCTCCTTCTGCGGACAGAGTCGATGAATCTCCCCTTTCATTGACAGATCCAACTAGTATGACATTATTTTTTACTTGAGTTCCATTATAGTACGGTACCGGCCATGCACAATTGTAATCTAGTACAAACCCTTCACGAATGCCATTAATTTTTGAAATAAGAGTGACTTTTTCTTTTTTCACATCCCCATCCGTCACTTTATAATATCCATTTGCTGAAAATTTAACAAAGCTTGCATCATTGTTAGGTTGACTAAGTTTAATTACCGCCAGATCCTGTAATGTATTTAACATTAGGAATGACCAATTACCGACAGAAGTATTATTGTCTAGATTAACATTCTTAGCGTCCTCAGTACTTAACCATCCGTTATTAAGATTAGAATATCCTTTTGTATATACATGTCCCGCTGTAATAATGCCGGTTGTTTTTTTATCTGGCATCTGAATCATACAACAAATTGATCCGATCCACGTGTCATTCAATATTCCATCACTTTGGTTAAAATGCAACTTGCCATTTCCAACATCCTTTATAATTTCAGTTGGAATTTCCTTCGTTTTACCGTTCGGCATTTTTACCAGCAATTTTTCCGGAAGCCCCGAAATATTGCCATCCGTAATATAAATGGCAACAATATGCGTTTGATGGTGATCCAAATCATGAACAGCATCGCTTATGCAAATGATGTTTGAAAATTTTTTCATCAACTTCTTTTGATACTGTTTAACAGTAAGCTTTGCTAAAGTTGCATTCTGGGTGATTTTATATTTGGAATTTTTTTTAGCGGCCGAGTTTTTCATTAGGAATCGATCTAGTTTTACCCTATTCGTTAATATATAAAACGCATATTATTTTTCACTAAATTTTATTCCTGCATAAGTTGTACTACTTATACCCATTAACATTAAAATACCATCACTAAAAACAGGGAATTGTAATAGGTATATTACCTGCCAAACCAAATACAAACTGAAGAGTACAGAGAAAAACGCGAATTGAATTCTACTAATACTCAACCCGTTTTCATCAGAGATAATATCATAGAAAACATTTTTACTCTTATAATGATCCTCAAATTCCTTAACGCTAGTAATTTGTTTTATAGCATCGTTTCCTTTTAAAGCTTCAGAAATTTTACTGACAACACTGGTACCGCCAGTAATTCCGAGTAATAAAGCTATTGAAGTAGGTAAGAATGCCAAATCATCGGTACACATCCAAATAAAAATGAAACCAATGATAACAATATAAGTCCACCAGGCCAATTGCAATCGGCTCAAACTGTAAGGTATTTCGGATTCCAGAACCTCAATCTGAGTTGACTCGAGATTTTTTATTTTAACAACTGAAATAGTTGGTGCGAAATTTAAACTTCCTCTGATTAAATTCGTCTTTTTTACACCCAAAATAAAAAGAATAGTAGTAACTATAATAAGAAAAACACCCACCCAAATCATCCACGAAACACTCAATATTAATGTAATATTGGAATCCGATTTTGCAATAGGAGTCGATTTTGTACCAATAGAAACTTTTATTGTTTGACCCCCAGTAATTAAGCGCCTATAAGAATAATTATAAAAAATGTTCCAGGAAGATTTCGGATTAAGATCTCTTTCAAATTTAAATATTACTGATTTTTCATCGGTGTTAAATTGCCATACTTTAAGATTTGGAAATGCAATTCCTTTTAACCATAATATAATTGTATCCTTTGAGTGGATTTTTACAAGACTATCAATGCTTTTATTAAGATAGATTTTCATATAATCTTCAATTTGAAATTCAAGTGTAGAAGTCTTGTTTTCAAATTTGCTGCCCATCCCCTCAATTTTAACTATTTTGAAAGGCTCCCATTTTGCTGAATCAACAGATGTGGGCTTACAATTATTGTATAAGACGCATAACAATAAAGTTAGTATTCCTTTGTTAAAATTTACCATAACATGATTTTTAATGCAATATATCAAATCCAATCAATAAGATATTATTATTTTACAAAATGTATAGAAGTTATCATAAAAAGGTAGAACTACCTTAAAAATTCAAAAGGTAGAATTACCTTTTTCAAAAAAATTGATTAAAACTTTTTTTGCTATTTGTTATGTAAACACCCAACCGCATGACCTTTTTAGTTTCTCCAATGAAAATGTAGCATAAGGAAACAGTGTTGTTAAACAAATTGGAAGTTTTCCAACTTACTTAAACAAAGAAACAAACCCCTTATCAGTCGCGAATTTTCCAGTACAACTCGATCTGTAATTCACTACCCAGAAATAAGTTCCGTTATCCAGATCTTTGGGCTGCCATTGTTCGGTTGGGTCAGTGATTTTGAAACGCTCTCTGCCCCATCTGTCGTAAACAACAAATTCGACTTCATCAAAATTATATTTTGAAAAATCTATAAAATCATTTGCCTGATCACCGTTAGGCGTAATTACATTTGGAAAACGCTCTGATAATTTTTTCTCGGCAATAATAACATTGACAACATCGCTACTGTTACATCCGCCATTATTTATAGTTAAAGTATAAGTTCCGGGTGTTGCAGAAATTGTTGGTGTTGTTTGTCCTGTACTCCAACTGTAAGTTACCGCTGTAACATTTGCTTGTAATATTGTAGGTGTTGTTAAACACGCCGGAACATCATCACCTAAATCAAATGATGTTGGATTAATTACATTTAAAATACTTTTAATCGAATCTGTTCGCTGACAAGTATTAGTATCAGTTACAACGAGCAGTACGTTATATGTTCCTAAATTATTATAAGTGTGTGAAATTGTATCTTGATTTGTTGTTGTACCGTCTCCTAAATTCCAAAAACTTGTTCCTGTATTTGTTGTGCTGACAAAATGCGTATTAAAAGGCGGACAACCTGTAATAGTTCCTCCATAAGATGATGTAGCATTAATATGAGACTGCATATCTATTTTTACAAAGGCATCATTGCATGGAGACCAGGTGGAAGTATTAACCCATGTCATTGCATATGCACCCGGAGTTGTCGGCAATCCACCATTAATACCTATAGATGCATAATAATATCCTTTGTTGTCAAAATCAGTTAAGCCACTCATTTCACCCGGATTATGAGTAGGAGTATTAGGCCAGGTAGTAGTATTAGGTCCGCCAAAAAAAGAAGCAAAAGCTAAAGAAGCACAATTTGGATTGAATTGAGCTATATAAAGATCAGTTGGTCCACCGCCATAAGGTTGTAAAGCATTAGGTGTCGTTGGAAACAAATTTGGGCCGAAACCTGCAAGGTATATTTTCCCACAACTATCAATTTTTAACGCAGAAAAAGATAAATATGGAGTTGGTGCCGGCAAAACATTAGGCGGCGGGAAACCAAATTTTGTTTTATAAGCCAAACTAGATAAAGAAGAATTTAATTTATAAATAAAATTATGTCCATTTGGATTACTATAAACACCCGGACTTGGAACGAACACAGACGGTGAACTCATATTCCCTATAACATAAACATCATTATTATCAAGCTGCATTAAGGAAGCTACATCTTCGGAAGTTGTTCCTAGATATGTAGAAGCTAAAATAGTTGTAGCATTAGAATTAATATGGGAAACGTAGAGATCAGAATTAATCCCTGTTCCGTTCTTTGTCATTTTATAAGCTCCTGCTGTAGTTGGAAAATTTGAACTGGTTGTGCTGCCATAGCAATAAACGCCACCTGAGCCATCTAATTTTATTGAAATGCCACCTTCGTTTAGTGATCCGCCCAAATACGTACTCCAAATTAAATTACTTAACGTATTATTAATTTTAAATACGTAGGCATCGGTTGTCCCTTGTAATGTGTTTGAAATTACGCCAGCCGTTACCGGAAAATCCGGAGAATTGGTTGCGCCAATAATATAAACATTGCCCGAAGTGTCACATTCCATTTCTCCGACAGCCCAACCCCAATTACTCAAAGTCGAACTACTATAACATTCGTTTTTTGTCCCACCAATATAAGTGCTTGCCAACAATGTTGTACCTGCCGTATTTAATTTTGAAATAACAATATCATTATCATTGGTAAGAATAACGGAATTGTATGTAGTATCAAAAGCATTAGCTGTACATGGATAATTATCAGAATTGGTAAAACCAAAAATTGTAATTTCGTTATTCTTTACAATGATATCCATTGGAAAATCCGCATAATCGCCGCCAATATAAGTTGAAAACAGCTTAGCGGTACCATTACTATTGTAAACAGAAATAATTATATCACTATTCCAGTAACCAGTAGTTGTTAGACTGTTATTATTAAGCTGAAATGCTCCCGGAGTTGTTGGATAACCCGGATCAGCATCTGCCCCAACATAAATATTTCCATTTGCATCATAAGTACAACAATCACCAAAAGCATAATTTGTCGCACCGGAATATGAACAAACCACAACAGTTGGGTCAATTATTAATTCGTAATTTTTATTATAACCTTCCGGGAAAATAAAACCAATTGTATTTTTATTTATTAAAGTGTATTTACATTTAACTTGTTTTGTAATTCCGTTGATTATCTGGTAAACGAAAGGTGTTTCTTCTACGGTATTTCCGACAGATGTTTTAATTATTAATTCATCATTGACAATTTCAATTCCATCGATATACTTAAAATTCAGTTTAATCGAATTTACATTCGCATTTGGCTTTACAATGAAATCGTATTTAAAATTAACATTACTGCTGTATAATTTTAAGTCAACACCATTATAAATTTCATTGAACAGAACATTTCCAAATGCCTTTACATTGCTCGCCCATTTGCTTTTGTCTTTTCCTAAAAAATAATTATAGTAATCGGTTTGCTCTTCTTTTTTTATGAATTTGGTTAGATCAGCGCCGACAAAAGTTACTTCGTAATTATGGCCATGAATAACACTTGGTTTTTCATCCGGTTTATGTCTGCCAAAACCTTTAATGTATTCTTCCGGATTGTAAATGCAATAATTAAAAGAGTTTTTGTTGACGTAGAATTTCGTATTGTAAATTTCTGTTCCAAATAAAACTTTTTCCGGCCACTGACCTTTATTTTCTTTGAAGATAATATTCGGATTAGCCGCATTTAAGAAAGTGCAAGCCAATAAAATAACTACGAAGAAGTATAGTTTTTTCATGCTATGTAAATATAGCGAAAACCGAGAGTTTTACCAATGATTTGAGCCGTGCTTTTTACCATTTTTTATAACTGGTTGGATTTGTCTCATATTTGGTTGCTTTTTCTGCACAACACCCGACCGCAGGAGTTTTTTCATTTCTCCAATGAAAAACTAATGCAAGGAAGGAGAATTGTTAAACAAATAGGTAGGTGATTAATTATAATATCACGCAATACTGGATGTAACATCAACCTTGATCTGCTTTATGGCTTTGTCTTTTGATTCAAGGTATCTGTCCATACTCTTTTTAGGCGCATTACTTTTATACGCTGGATTTTCATAAAAGGATATCAAGTTCACCTCTTTATTTATAGTAAGACTAAGGTTGCTGATCGGAAAGTCATATTTTTTAGGTTCCAGTGCATTCATGTCCTTTAATAAGACCAATATCTGCAAAGCCTTTGAGTTGATCTCGGTTGCAGGTAATTCAATCTTTAATGTGGGTATGATTTTTTTAATTTCTTCCTTTTTTTGATTTAGGGCATCCATAGTAACTTTTTCTATTTAAGTTAATCATTTATTTTCTCTTTTCCAAACCACCCGGATCTATCTTTATAAATCTCTGACACATCAAAAGACCATATCTCTAGTATTAAAACGGTTTTTAGTTGTTGTTTCGCTCCCGTTTCTTACCTTAACCATGTAAAACTGCATAAAAATGTAGTTTTGTAGGAAAGAATAGATATTTTTAGCTATGATCGCTTAGTATTTTCAAGTTAAAAGATGTTTTTTACAGTTTCATTTGTGTTTTGAGACTAAATTTCGATGTTTTTATTGGGGTGACGGTTGGCGTAGACTGTGTATAAGGTGAATTCAAATTTGGTTTCTATATAATTTGGACTTGGCACGTAGTTGGTATAAGCAAAAGCTTATTTGGCAAAACATGAGTTTGAAGTTAGAAGGTGCTGAGTAGGACTGGGGAAGTATTTGATGATGCCGAAAAGTAATTGAGGAAGTGCTGGGGGTTGGAACATTTTTAGAAAAGTAGAGAATATTTTTTAGTTTTAGGAAAAGCAGCTACATTGTTTTTTGGAAATATAAAATGAAATTAAAAAAATATCTGCTGCCTGTATTGTTCATGTAATTTGCCTTGCTCATCGTAAAAGATTAGTAAGCCATAGAAATAACCTTTGCGGCCTTTTACTTTTACACTTTTTATTCTTCCATAAGATCTCCCTTGTGCAAGCATTTGGGAAAGAGAATCACGCCCGCCTTTCCATTCTCGGATGCGAAAACTATCAAATTTCCATAAAATCTCAAATATTTCCACGACGGTTAAAAAACGATCTTCAGTTTTTATAACTAGTACGATCTTATCGAGCCAGGTGATTTGTTTTTTATATAATTCAGCAAACTGCTGCTGCGCAAAAGCTTCATCATCATTATCCCGGTTCCATAATACTAATTCATAATCTTTTTGGAGTTTTTCTGATTGGGTTTTATAATAGTCGTGCTGCTTTTGCAAAACCTTAACTTCATTAATAAATTCATTTAATTTATCGATGCTCATTTCTTTGAGTTCGGTGGCTGGGCGAAGTGTTATCATTTTTAGATATTTTAGGTATAAATTATTTCAATAATTCCATTTTTCCATTTCTTTGATCTTAACCGTGTCAATAATTTTTCCGTAAATCTGTGTTGTTTTAATGTCACTGTGACCTAATAATTTTGATACTACAACAAGCGGAATTCCAAAAGATAGACTGAGAGTTGCAAAAGTATGCCTAGCGCAATGGAAACTAATTTCTTTTGTGATACTTGTATTTGCCAGTACTTCTCTTAAATGACGATTTGTGACCTGATTTGTCGGCACTTTAAATATATGTGAAGTGAGTAAATCTTCAGGTTCCATTAATGCACTTGCGCGAGCAATTAAAGGAACGGTAACGATCTTTTTTGTTTTGTGCATTTTTATTCTGATCACACCTTGATGAATATCACCATACTTTAAATCTTTAATATCCTGATAACGTAAGCCGGTGTAACATGCGAATAAAAAAATGGTAAGAATTTTTTTATGAATTTTCGATAGTGGCTGTTGTAAAAGCAATTCAAGTTCTTTTATTTCCGGTTCAGAAAGAAATTCACGATGCCCATCTTCCGTCCGTAATTTATATTTTTTGAAAATATTATCTTCTATTAAATTCTCAATAATTGCTTTGTTGAGAAATGTTCTCATCGTCTTTAATGATTTATGTATGGTGTTAACTTTATTTTCCAATGTACCTCTCATAAATCCTTCATAAGCTTGTAAAAATGGAATAGTTATTTCATTAAAATTTAAGTCCTTTTTAAATTTTCTTAATTTTGTTAATTCGGCTCTGTATGAGCGCACTGATTGTTCGGAATATTCTTGAGTAAGTTTATTATTACTTAATTGTTTCTCTACAAACTCATAATAAGATGATGTTTTATTGTTTTTAAAAGCCGATTCAAAATCGAGGAAAGACAAAGGCTTGTTCTTGATCTCATAATCTAGTATAATATCATTTGCACGTTTTAAGTATGATTTTAAGAGCAAATTTATATCTCTTGCTTCCGGATGAGTGTGGCGAACGCAATCGTTCTCATTGTCCCACTCGCATATTGGAATCGACTTCTTAAGTGAGATATACTTAAGTTTTCTGTTAAAAGTTAACCTTAAGCATAACGGGTACGTGCCATCTAATTTCATTGCATCAGTACGAAGAATTATTTTAGAGTAATTATACATGCTTAAATCGATAGCTTTCTTCCATTCCTTAACCCTGAATTACTCTTTTGCTTTTGATCACGCGCATAAAGTTTAGGACTTCTGTTTTTTTAAATAATACCTTACGACCTGTTCTATAAAAAGGCAGACCATTTTTTTTATATTTATGTATGGTCACTTTTGAGCATTTAAGGAAATCGGCTAATTCTTTTATATTAAAATGCTCATCTTTTTTATCGGCAGTTTCCCCAAGCAGTTTTTTCTCCAACTCCTTTTCATTGATTGTTTCATTAATCAATTCTTTGGCCAGAGCAATAAATTCTCCGATGCTAAGTGTAAAAAGTGGTTTGTTTTCGCTGTACATTTTTCGCTTTATATTTAGCGCAATTTAAAACGAAAGCAAATAAAACTCGTGGAAAGACTCACCCACGATTATGCAACTCTCACCAATTTTTTAGATGATCGGTTGTATACAGAAACAAAAACCCTAAACACATTGAATGTGTTTAGGGTTTAAACTATTATTACAGGCAGAGTAGGATGCTAGGTATTTCTTAGGCGGGCAATCTCTTTTTCAACAAGCTCGACCCCTGCATCACATTTGATAATTTCAAATTGGCTCTTAACAAATTCTAAGGCCGGTAAATCTTTTTCACTAAACTCCATGTGTTTTAATTGGTAAAATAAAGCGTATAAATGTGCGTCGCCTATTTTACCTTTTAATTCTAATCCTGAAAGCGCAAATGAGAACCTTGTCATATCTGCTACATTGCAGTTTTTATAAGTAATTCCAAGTACATTCAAAACATATAAAGTTAAAATTGCTTGTTGCTTTCTTCCGCCCCACTTAGCTTTAAGATTGAATCCAGCACCTTCTAATTGTTCAGACTTAAATTCAGAAAGTTCTTTTATTTCATTATCCTTTATATCTATATCAGTGGTGGTGGGATGAAGATATAGATGTGTGCTGATGCTGTCAAGCACCAAAAACATTCTTAGACTAAGCTCTTCAAATTCATCTTCACTTAAAATAGGTTCATTAATTTTTAATTTTTGAAATAACTGAATTTGATAAAATTCATCCCTTTGAAAATACCTCTTCAATGAGGTTTTTACGAAGGGGATCATTTTATCCCTGAACCTAGCCATTAATCTTTCATCTATAAATGATCTTTCATCAAAGGGTTCACGATGGACATATTCGCTATTGGTATCATTACCGTATAGTCGCTGGATATATTCCATCAAGGTTTTTATAAAGTAAATTCTATCATCAGTATTTGATAAAGGTCTTGCACATTCCTTTACATCAGCAAAAAAGTGTTTTAATATTTCTTCAATGAGGTCTGTTCTTTTTTCCATATTTTTTTACCGCTTTAAATTTTAGTCATAAAAAAAACCGAGGAATATTGCCCGGTCAAACAGATATTTTAGATAAAAAACATCCGGTGAGAGTTTTGATGCACAAATATAAATGTTTTATTGATTAAAACACACTTCTGAACTATTTCAGATTGTAAAAATTACCGCTTTTTCGATTTAGTCTTTTTCTTTTTTACACTTTTCACAGGATCCTTTTTTTTACTCAAAACGATCATCGTATCTTTTAAATCTTGGAGCGCACCTAAAAGCTCTTCTGGCTTTACTTTACTATTTTTATACCCGGCTATTTCTTCTGCTGTTAGATAATTAAAAAACAAGTTTTCACCGAGTACCTTACTGATTTTGACAAGTAAAACGGTATCAATTCCTTCCTTATTGAATATTTTATAGGCATTACTTCTCGTGTAATTAATTTTCTTAGAAAACTCGGTGACATCCATTTTCCTAGTTTTCAGCGCGTCCTTAATTATCTTTCCAATATGTACAGCCATAGGATGTAAAATTCTACAAATTGGATACAAATCGCTAACTAACTGTGTACCCATATTTTATAATTATGTATCCAATTATTACACATATCAGAATTTTTCTTATTTTTAACCAAGACAGGTCAAATGCAACTTTTAAATTAATCATTATGAAAAAAACTTTCCGAAGAACTTTATTATTGGGCATAATAACTCTTAGCCACTTTATCTCTTATGCGCAAAAATGTAAATACGAAAAAAACGAGATAGATCCGGTAACAAAAAAATTACTTAAAGTTACCGAAAGGCAATTCCTCACAAGCAGAATGAAGGTCGTAGCAAATATCCTTGCAATTAAAGGAATAAAATATGGAGATAATGTTCTTTTGTTGTGTGGTCTTACAATTATGTCAAGTACATCCTGTGAATTAGGTGTAAAGAAAGGATATAAAGCATTTTTAGTGCTGGAAGATGAAAGCTCTGTTGAAATAGAGTGCGTTCAAGAATATAAAGGTGTTGTATTTGCCCAACAAAATTACGGACAATTTCAGTATGCAGTAAATCCCCAGTATTTAATTACAACTGACATACTTTCCAAAGTCCTAGATAAAAAAGTTAAGATGATACGGATAGAAGTTGATCTGAACGGAAACAAAACTAATGAAGATAGTGAAATAAGAGATAAAGATATGGATGAAGTTTCAAGATTACTGAAGTGCGTTATGTGATTCCCCGGATCACTTACCAAAAGCCTTAGCCATTTCCTTTGATCGTAAGGTATCCGCTATTTTAAAATACCGCTTGGCGGATTGGTAGCTCCTGTTGCCGGCGATCGCCATAGCAGTTGTTAATGAGCCGCCACGTTCCAAAAAATTTGTGACAAAGGTTTTTTTGCTGGTATGAAAACTGGCGCATTGCCAAAGCGATTGGGTTTCTTCAAAACGCTTTGCTCCCCTGAAATGTATGATCTGAACTTTCCTGTTCAGTTTTGCTGCCTTCATTATTATTTTCAGATATCTGTTGCTTTGGCTTATGTCGAACTGAGGCATTGCGAATAGTTCATGCTTGTTTTTGTTCCGGTTCAGGATTTTGCGGCTGTGCGGATTTAAGGGGACTACATTCAGCTCTCTTGTTTTGATAGTTTGCAATATTAGCTTGTCTGGTTCAATGTTTTCAGGTTTTAGGGAAACTATATCGGAATGCCTCATTCCAGTATAGCAACCTAAACAATACATATCTCTTACCTGCCGAAGTATTTCTCTGAGATGCTCTTCGTGTTTCTCAAATTTTAATCCCATCAATTTTTCTACCTCTTCATAATAGAGATAAATGATCTCTGTATTTTCATAAGGCTTTTTAAATCCTTCTTTTTCAAATTCCCGGCTATTGTGATAGCCTTTTGCTAATGACCAGTTTAAAAATGCTTTTAATCTTCTGATCTGTGTTCCGACATAATTATTAAAATATTTTTTTTCGTTGTAACAATAATCAAGGTATTCTTCGTAGAAACTCATATCAATTTTCTCAAAGGTGAGTTTCATCCTTCGGCTGCGGCTAAAATCTTCTAAGGATTTATAATTGTACAATGCAGCCGTTACGGTCTTGGGAGCTTTGGTGACGGCAAGACTTTTTAAATAATCCCGGTATGCTTCCCAAATGGTTTTTCTATCGGGAGTGCTCATGCTTTTTCCGGCTAGGTTGTCTCTGAAATAATCGGTATCGGGAATAAGTCCGTTAACAGTAGCCTTATCGTGTATCTCTTCAACTTTTGCTTTTAGTTTTGTAAGTTCTCTGTTGTATTCTGCTGCTTCTGCAAAATTCTTTTTGACTTTCATTTCCTGCTCGTTCCACATCGGTGCGTCTATCCGTAAACCGGTGTAATATTGCAGCCTCTGGCCGTTAAAACTATAAAAAAGAAAAATCGGCACCTTCAGTGTTATAAGTTTGCCTGTTTTCTTATCTTTACGTTTCTCTAAATAAAATTTGACTTCTGCCATAATGGATAGTTTGAAGAATTTAAAAAAGCAAAATACGTCCTATAATGATGGGATCGTACATACGAAATTACATACGGTTTATGGTTATTTCAAGCAAACCTGGTTAAACCTTTCGGAACTTATAAACAGCTATAAAGCCCTGATAATGGGGCTTTTGGTGCAGGGAAGTAAATTTAGTTTAGTTTGTTTAATATATTAAAATCCTCCTAAAAGGAGAAGAAATATCTGTTATTTTTGTATATTCGTAATGATAAATGAAAAAAATTTTCAGTCATATTCTTCCTTTTAGTTTAAAGAAATACAAGTCAAAATTCAGCGGACAGCTTGAAATAAATTATAATGCAGGTAAAAAAGTTCTTGATACTTCAAATAGTAATTATTCTTACGGCGCACTCCAAAAAATATTACACAGAGGTTTAGAGGAAATTAAATTTAATAATGACATCAAAAACATTTTAGTACTCGGACTAGGTGGCGGCTCTATAATTGAAACCATCCGCGAAGATTTTAAAAGCAAAGCTTTTATTGAATTGGTTGATATTGATGATGTCGTTATTACTATTGCAAAAGAAGAATTTGAAATAGAACGTTTTAAAAACATCAATATTATTTGCGATGATGCTGCCGATTACATTAAAAAAACAAACAAAACATTTGATCTGATAATCGTCGATATTTTTATCATAGCCACAATACCCGAAATTTTTACTGAAACCGAATTTCTTACCAACTTAGTAAATCGATTGGATCCCTCAGGAAAAATTATCTACAATACCATGCGCAGCACTATGCCGAAAGAAACTTTGAATAGAATTGAAAAAGTTTTTTACGAACAGGATCTGAAAATAAAAGTGCTTGAAAAAGTGGAAGGCTCGAATGATTTGATTATTGCAGAAAAGTAACCTCACCCATTCAGACGGTATCGTCTGAATCGCCATTGCCAATGAGGAGAGGGAAAATTATTCATCCTCATAATCATTGATCACTTCTACATCTAAGTGACCGATAATTTTAAAATCTGTACGGCGGTTGAGTGTGCGGCCATCAGGATTATCTGAACCGTCGGGATTTTCATTTGGCGCTACAGGTTTGCTTTCACCATAACCTTTTGCTTTTAATCTCTGAACTGCTACTCCTTTTGAAATTAAATAACTCACAATACTCTCAGCTCGCCGTTGTGAAAGTTTCATATTGTATTGGTCGTTACCTTTACTATCAGTGTGCGACATGATCTCAATTATAATTTGCGGATTATCCAGCATCAAACGCAAAACGGTTGTGTCTAATGCTAATTTAGAAGATTCAAGAATGCCTGCTTTATCAAATTCATATAAAACATTAGGAATACGGATCGGTTCTTTCGGGATTTGTGTAAGCGGAATATCTTTTTCTAAAGTTGTTGTTTGTGTAACGTGACGTGTACTAAAATCATGACTATTGCTTAAGTATCCGTCTTTCTTCACTAAGATCTGGTAATCATTATTCACTTCCAATTTAACATCGTAATTAGCAAGTTCGCTTGATCTTAAAGTTTTAATTAAAAAACGTTCGCCTGTAATTTTATCTTTAGAATATAACTCGATCAGTGCATCCGGTAAATTTTTATTCACGTCATTTTCAACGGTGTAAATTATTCCTTTAATATTAATATGAATGTACTCGGTATATTTATATGAGAAGATATCATCACAGCAAGTCGCATTCTTTAAAGCGTTAGAACCTTTTCTGTTCGAAACAATGAATCCTTCTTCCCTATTTTTAGAAATTGTGTAAAAAATATCATCAGCACCAGAGTTAATGGGCGCGCCAACATTTTCGGCACTCAACCATTTTTTTCCATCACCAATAGCTTTGTAAATATCGTAACCACCCAAACCCGGGTGACCTTGCGAACTAAAATACAAACTGCGCGTTTCATTATCAAAGAACGGCGACATCTCATCACGCTTGGTATTAATTTTT